>JBOGLY010000310.1:0-4829 GCA_050746425.1 Acidobacteriaceae bacterium | reverse complement strand
AGATCGGTCCAAGAAATTTATTAAACAGACGGAAGCCATACCGGCTGCAGCACCAGTGGATGCCCTCTCTTGTCGGCCGCTTTCAGAAACGCATACGGCACTCCATCCATGGTGTCGCCCAGCAATCCATCGGCACCTATTTTTGCCATCAACTGTGCCTGCGCCGTCCAGTCCGGCACTCCCTCATGCTTAGTCCCCATGTCCCATGGAGTCTCTGGAAACAGCACATACACTCCGCGCCGATGAAAGTCGGTGACCATCTGTTTGACCCCTGCGATATCGCCAGGCAAGTCCCTCAGGCGGTCAAACTGATTGCGATTATCCACTCCAAGATTTGGATATGTGTCCCAGATCAGGACGCTATCAACTCCTCCAAACTCGTCTTTCAACTTATCCAGATAGCGATTAACTTGATACGTGCCTGTCTTCCGGTCATAAAAATCCCGCTCCTCAACCATCATCTGTACGCACACAAAATTGCGCTGTGTCCACTTCAGCTCAGGCCGGGTGTAGTTGGTATCGTCATAGCCCATGCGAACCAACTGCTCACTCCGCCAGTGCTGGATATCGGCCAGCCATGCATGAAAATTGTCCGGCGTTGTGGGGCCCGGTATCTGCGCATTCTGAGAAAAATAGGCCGTTTCCTGACTATTCATCGGAGATGAAAGGAATATCAGCATCAGACTGGGTGCGACCAACAATCTACGCAATGCTCGTTTCGCACTCATAGCTTCTCCCGTTTCGCCATCGATTGAATTTCGCGGTTTGTGCCAGAAGTCGCTTATCAGCTTTCCCGCCCGCGACGACTACAAAGCATTCTCAGCGATGGAGCCCGCATTCTGAAGGCAAGGTCAGTACCGGCTCTTTCAAGAAACATCGATTTCAAAATGTTGCCGGTCCGTAAAACTGGAGGATTTCAGTAGGATCATATCCCCAGTCATCGATCCCATCGACGTATTGCGGATGGGCTGACCATCGCTAGGATGGATGTGAACCCCTATATCCGCTGAGAACCCTTTGGGGACATCGATCGTGACCTTCCACTGACGATCTGTAACGGCTCTCGTGGACCATTGGATCGCGCCAAAACGGGTGGGGCAATTGCGCACTGAGATAGTTTTTCCCTGCTGAAACCAGTGTTTGGGGGCAGCCTTTTGCAGATGGCAAATGTCCTGATCATTTTCTTCGTAGCAAAGCAACCAGCGGAGGCCGAGCGCAGGTTGCAAAACACTGTTCACGACAGCGGAAGAGAAAAACGGGTTGCCCTTGTCCGGCCTTCCGCCGGGAATATAGGCATCCTCTGGCGAATACCGGTTCCCAGAGTCCGCGGCGAAGCAGACCAACGCATACAGCGCCACTAGGAAAGGACGGTAATCGGACTGCCGGATGTGCACGGAAAGTGTTCCGTGGGCCATAAAGTTCGATGTGCGGGCTACATGGCCGTCCGTGCCGAGTTCCAGAATCTGCTCCTCGGCAAGGACTCTGTGTTTCAGGTGGCCAAGGTCGAGTGCCGAAATTCCCCAGTCGGAAGTGAACCAGTCTTCCATAAAACGATGGTTCTCGTAGCTGGAAAGCTGTGTCGGGCTGCGCGAGATATCGTGGGGCGTAAATGGCGTGATGCCCGCCGCATGCATTTTCGTGTCGCACATCTGGAGCGTAGCCTCCAGCGAGCGTTGGATGTTCTGGCGCATTTCCTTGGCGATCGCATCTAGTTTTTCGGCTTCCGCCTCGTACTCCTGCTTTGACACTTGTTGCGCGGCCGCCCGCAGGCATCTGACCTGCTCCGTCAAACCACGCCAAATCCACGAGGCATTCTGATAATAGTACGGATGCGAATCGGGGAAATCATTATTAGGGTCACCTAAATCAGCTTCCGGCGAACCCCAGATAAGTCCGTAGCGACGGTCGTCCGAAGTATAATGTGATTTACTGTACTCATATCGGGCCAGCACGTAATTCGTCATGCGACGCAAGACCGGAAGCCGCGTATCGAGCGCTGCGAGATCGCGCGTATAAAAGTAAGCACGTGCAGAATTTGCTAGGAAAACTCCTGCATTGAGCGGCGCTTCGACCTGGTCTTGCGTGTTATAGAGAAAATTCCCATCGGGCAAGATATAGTTATCCAGATAATATTGAAAGTACGCATCGCTTTGCTCAGTCAGGTTCCAAATCTGTTGCGCCCAAATAAATTCATATTGGGCTACCGGAAACAAAGCATGGCTTCGCTCCGGAATCTTTGTGTAGGCCCCCTCGCCAATTTGGTAGGTCGGTTTCAGGCCACGATAGCTGCACCTTGAAAGCGTAATTCCTGCGCGGGCTGCGTCGAGCAGCCATTGATCCGGGATCTCCACCGGCATATTGTCTTCATACAAACTATGCCATCGGTTCCATATGCCAACGAGCGCCGCATAGAAATCCGCAGTAGACGAATTCAAGTATCGATCGATAAATCTGCGGCCATCCGAATCGCGCCAAATCTTCTCGCCTGAAGCTGCATAGCCTTCGGGCACCAGAAAGCGGACATGCGCCATGGGTTGCGCGTCCGTCCCTGGGGGCAATAGAACCACAGCCTCATAGCCTGCCTTGTATCTAGGATTCCACACAGCAATGTCAGCAACCGGCAAATATCCCCCCAGCATGGTCCGCTTGCTATAGCCAGCAACATATTCAAACATTTGGGGGTATTCCCCAGGGGCGACTGCCATTGGATCAAACACAGGGCGAACCTGGTCCGGTGCCCATAGACCTTCGCCTTCTGGATGATCGCGAAGCTCACGGGACCTGCCGCCGGGATCTAAAAACAGCGATTTGAACGGACCGGCCTCTTCGTTCGCCACCAGAGTGTATCCGATATACTCCGCACCGAGCGCAGATACGTTCTCATAGGAAGGGTCTTCTGCAGATTGCAGAATGTAACGGCCTGCAAGGTCAGACTGAGGACCCTCTTCATACGATCGTTCCAGGCGTATTCCGTGAAGAGCGTCAATCGGACGCGGACGGATTTTAGAAATGTCGCCGATCTGCTTGGGAATCAGGGCGATGGTGCCACCCTGCTCTGTGACGTAGGCAATTGCGCCACGATAAGTAACAAGTTTCTCAAAGACAGCAGTCATAACCCCGTTGATTTCACTCATGCACAGCAATCGCCAACCGTCGATCTGTTCGCCGACTTTCAATTGAACCGATTGCGATTTCGCCCTGGCCAACAAGTCCCCAGTGGAAAATTGACTGACCTCTGGCGGGGACTGAAGCGCTTCCTGTTCTCCGGGTAAAAACAAGGAATACTCATTGTCGATTCTCCCGGGAAGATACCTGCCCTGCGGTAATCCAGGTACGCTCTTGGTGTCCAGCGCCATTGTTGCGGGGTCAATCACGGTCGTAAGTCCTGCTGCACCCAGCAGTTTGAGAAACGTGCGGCGTTCTAGAGGGAACATCGGTCTCCGTTCGGGTGATTTGATTTCAAGTAAACCCTCATACGATTCGCGTTACATAGTCCTCGACAGAGATATTGTTCAGTGCGGACATTCTATGATTGTCCAAATGGTTATTTACCGTCATGGATTGCCCGGGGAAGTTGCGCCCGTATTACTATTATCCGTTTTTACCGGAACCTCTACCAGCCTATAACTCATACGCGGGGATCCGGTCCTGTCCGCCTGACGCAACGCAATCAATCGCTTTGTCAACGCGGGTATCTCTGATTTCCGATCAGTTTTTCGAAGGGCTAAGATCAAGTGGTATAGAGCCTCCTGGTCATCAGGCCTGGTTTTTAGAGCGATCTCACATTGTTCGATGGCCGCGTCAGTCTTCCCCGATTGAAGATAAAGTCCGGCTAAGAGATTCCGCGCACCCATTAATTGGGGGTCAATTCCTAAGGCATGTTTGGCCGCCTCAATGGCCTGCTGAGATTCAGAGCTATTATCAGGCTTCCTTTCATGCGAAAGTGCCTCGGCAAGCAGGTATTGACTTAGGGCGTCATTCGGGTTTTTCTTGACCTGAGCACGAAACTTCGCAATCGCATTCGTAAACTTGTACATTTGCGTCTCGGCTACGCCTTCAGCCGTTCCGAGGAAAGAAAGGCTCGGATCGCATCGATCTGCATTGGCAAAGTTATCCATTGCCTCAGGCGTACTTCCGAGTTCCGCGTAGAGGATTCCGCGCGCTAAGTAGAGCCTTGCCTCATTCGGCATTTGCGTTAGGCCTGCACTAAGAATGTCTATCCCCACTTTATAGGATCTATGGCTGCTCGAGAGGGTAGCAAAGTGTAGGTAGGCCTCTATCTTTCTGGGGTTTGCAAGGATCGCTTTACGAAGTAATTCAACCGCCCTTGACGTATTGTGCACCGACTCCTCTATGTCCGCAGCGAGCGTCAAAATATCTTCGGCCGTCACTCCGGACTGGATCATGGGTTCCAGAGTCTCAAAAGCCGCGTCCGGATGACCCGCGTTCCATTGAGCCAAAGCGAGGTTGTAACGAGCCACTGTCATATTTTGGTCCAGTGTCGCAATGCTCTGCAGCACGGGAATAGCATCCTCAAACTTGTTCATGCTCACCAGGCAGGAAGCATACAGGGTCAGAGCACTTGCCTGTGAAGTGATCACACTAGATGCTCTTCTGAAGTGACCGACCGCTTCGGGGCAGTCCCGCGTCCTAGCATCTATCACCGCTAGCATAGCGTGCGCTGTCGGATTGGCAGGATCTAACGCCAGTAACTGTTCTAGTAGCGGCTTAGCCGTACTCCTATTCTCCATGTATTCTATCTGCGCGGCGCCCTCTAGCGCCGGAATATAGTCCGGACGAAGGCGTATCGCGTGCTTGTAGTCTGTTAG
>JBOGLY010000309.1:0-4834 GCA_050746425.1 Acidobacteriaceae bacterium | reverse complement strand
ATGCCCCGCTCCGAGGCCGAGCAGTGGCGCGCGATCGACGCCACGTCTCCCGGTCCTTCTCCAATGGCACGAAAAACATCGAGATCGATGGCCGTGTGCAGCGCCGCCGTGCGCTGATGCGCGCTCAACATGTCAAGAACCAGCCCAGGATTCAACGGGCCTTCGCTACCATTTCCAGGTCGCATCGCAAGTCTCCCATGGCTTCAGCCAGATTTTATATCGAATGCGGAAAGTCCAAACCAGCGTATCACCAACCGCGACTGGCGGTTTTTACCGCGTAACGCTATCGGGCTGCCGCCGAAGCGGAAGAAACGTCGTTGCCTGCATCGGGGGTTTGCCGAGACGTGATCGTGTAGTCCGTATATTGAATCGTCAGAGTGGCACTGCCTCCGAAGCGAATCCTGGAGACGCTCTTATTTTTCTCGGGGAGCCAGAACTCTCCGTGTTTTTCATAGGTCTGGACAATCGCGGTGCTCGCGATCCAGAACGAGGGATTTTTGGCCGGTTGCGCTTCAATACGGCATACGGCGAAATCCTTGTCATTGATCCAGATTTTTCCGCGATAGAGATACTTGCTGGGTTTTTTCGGAGCGACGGACACAACATACGAACAGCCATTTGCCGCCGGCTGATACTCGAGATTGCTAAAATTGTAGTTCTCCCGATTCAGGTTGATGCCTTCTCTGGTCTTTTGCGTCTGTGCGTCTGTTTCGGACTTCACCAGTCGTTTCAACACCCGTTCGATCATCCACTTCGGTCCACTCTCGGAGACGACTTTGAACTTCTTTGTGTCAGGCGCCCGATATTGCATGTCCACCACCATCGTGGCGTTCAGGTTTTTGGGGAATCCGTGGTAAGCGACCGTATAGATGCGGCGATTGCGATATCCCGTAAGATCTCTCGCGCGCTCCGCGTTCCGCGCAATCATATTGCCGACCACTTGAGAAAGCGTCATCTGCGACGGACCTGGGTTGGACAATGCGGATGCCGCAAGCATGTCTCTGGTCGCAAACAGGTTCAGCAATATGAGGGCTGCGGCAATCAACGCATACCGGCCAACTTTGGTGGACATGCACGCGGACAGAATCATTCAGGCTCCGGTGGTTTGGCGTTCACAAAACGCCTCAGACGGGCCGTCGGAAACCAGGTGCAGGCCGACTTCGTCCGCATAGAGGCATTTCGCAGCCCACTGCACCTTCGCGTTTTCAGCCAGGCGAAAGACGGAGAAAATACGTTCGATAAATGCCGGCGGCGCTTTCCAGAACGCCGACAAGGGTTGAAATCCGCTGCCCGATTTGTCGGGATGAAATACGCGGTCGTCCCACCGCCGAGATCCTTCAGGATACTCGGGGTAATAACGGATCACATCCAGCACGGCGCGCGCCAGCCGAACGCACATCGGCTCGGTATATTGCGGCATAAGAAGGATGTGGCTGCGCCTTTCTTTGCGAACTTCATGGACGAATTCCGCAAATTCGTGCGCGTTGCTCAGGTTGACCATGGCGCTTGGCTCGCTCGTGTGCCGGTCTCCACCGGAAACGATCGGCCTGTCCCAGCGTTCCGCCAACGGGAGCACTCGCTTGTTTTCCTCCCATTTTCGCATTCCGTTGATCTCGAAGGCGTGAAAGAACGCGTTGTTCTCCCGCAGGAACCGTTCCAGGCAAACTGCGTGACGGTCCGGGCCGACGTCTTCTAAATCCCACAGCGGGTGGTTGAACACGGTCAGCACTTCTGGAAGCGCGTGGAGCGCCGCCAGCAGTTCCGTCAATTCGTGCGTGGTTGGGTCGGCTGTGTACTCGTTGAGTGTCTTCGAAAGCTCTTCGGCGCGCGCGACCGGCAGATTGTGAACGCCCAGATGAAACATGCTGCCACAATATGGAACGCTCCATTCCATGGAGAGCGGGATCTCCGCCGTTTCCGTCGCCACCCGCAATAGGGCGGGAGCCTGAATCGAATCATGGTCCGTGAGCGATACCAGGCTGTCCAGATCCAACTCCCTCTCGATCTGGTTTTTTTCTACAGCGAACGCCAGCCGGGGCGTCAGCGGAGAGGTCCAATAGGCGCGGGAAAAATCGACCGGAACTACGGATTTCCGATACTGGCGGTCCAGCAGCCACTGCAGCAGGCTCCATTTTTCCGTAAATGCCGGAATAAACTGGAGCTTCTCTTTCGAGTATCGGGTGTGGCCATGAAGCGATATCCCCGTCGTATATTCACGGAGGCAGTTTGGACTTCTCCAGATACAAGAAAGCTTAGTGGATGCCAACGGAGACATACCTCTTAACTGTTAGAAAATTACCATACCAAAGAACAGCCCATATTGGCAGACGCAAGCTGTGGCAATTTGGTTGGCGGCAGGAGCACACGAAATTGTGGGAAGCGCTGAAACGCGAACGATATCTGAAGGGCGGAAAAGGACGCGACGAGCTCAAGCGGCTGCTGCGCCCACGGCCGGAATGATCTCGTCAGCATGATAATCTCAAAAAGGATGCGCCCGTAGCTCAGCTGGATAGAGTGAACGCCTCCGAAGCGTTAGGTCACAAGTTCGAATCTTGTCGGGCGCACCATTTTAATTGAGACAGTTCACATTTCCCAGCCGCAGAGAATTGCCGCGGCACTCAACCGATCGCTAAGCAGTTTTTAAGTCAAATCGCAGCACGAAGGAGACCTACGCGGATGAGTTATGCGCCGGACGAAAATCGGTATCGGCAGGCGGAGTTTCGCCGCTGCGGGCGATCTGGGATCGTATTGCCACCGGTATCGCTGGGCCTATGGCAGAATTTCGGTGGTACCGACGTTTTTGAGACCGGCCGTGCAATCATCCGGCAGGCCTTCGATCGCGGCGTCACCCACTTCGACCTGGCCAACAACTATGGACCGCCGTATGGGTCGGCGGAGGAAAACTTCGGGCAAATTCTTCGCAAGGACCTTCGCGACCATCGCAATGAGCTGCTGATCTCCTCGAAAGCCGGCTGGGACATGTGGCCTGGCCCTTACGGCATCGGCGGCTCGCGCAAATACATGCTAGCCTCGCTTGATGAAAGCCTTCGCCGCATGGGCCTCGACTACGTCGACATCTACTACTCCCACAAGCCGGACGTGTACGTGCCGTTGGAGGAAACCATGGGCGCGTTGGTCACAGCGGTGCAGCAGGGAAAGGCCCTGTATGTTGGCATCTCTTCCTACGACGCCGACCGCACGCGTGAAGCCGCGAAGATTTTAAAAAGCGAAGGCGTTCCGCTGCTGATCCACCAGCCGTCCTACTCCATGCTGAATCGCTGGATCGAAAAGGAACTGCTCGGCACGCTCGCGGAACTCGGGGTCGGCTGCATTGCATTTTCTCCGCTGGGCCAGGGATTGCTGACTGGCAAATATCTCAACGGCGTGCCAGAAAATTCCCGCGCCAAGGCGGGGGAAACGCTGCTCAAGGAATTCCTGAACGAACAAAACATTCAACGGGCGCGGTCACTGAACGAGATTGCAAAGGGCCGCGGCCAAACTCTGGCGCAGATGGCGATCGCATGGGTGCTGCGCGATCCGCGCGTTACTTCCGCCCTGATCGGCGCGCGCAACGTGGAGCAGCTCAACGATTCGCTCGACGCCGTGAAGAAACTTCAGTTCACCAGCGACGAGCTGAAGGAGATCGACCGCTTCGCGCAGGAGAGCGGAATCGACTTGTGGAAAGACGCTCGCGAAGGCCGCGAGTGACAGGCTCACGGCTCTCCAGTCGATTCTTCGCATCTCTACCCGTCCTGCATGCATCCACTGCATGAGACACTTGAAGTTGTCTCGCAGTATGCGATATCGGGTTGGCGCGGAGTATCAGACCCGCCTCGATGCAGGTCTCATCCTGGTGGTCGCGTAGGAACTCCACTTTATGAGACAGCTTCTTGGCAAGTGCGCGGGAATTCATGGGAGCACCCCGGCGAAAAGCCGGGCACACTCAGCCCATCTTTCAGGAGCGACGCGGAGTTGAACGCAGATTGCTATTCCGTTACGGCGTTGCCTCACGTCAGCCCTTTGTTTCGCGACTACGTGTCCGGCAACTGGGAAAGCTTGCGCGCGTTCTATCCCAGGGCTGCGATATGGGATGGCGAATGGATGAAGCATCCTCCCGCGATGGAGCCGAACCGACGTCAGGCAATTGTCGAATTGCTGCGCCGGCAGAATCGAAGTTTCGGCGCAGGTCCCGCGACGGAATCCAATCTCGATCGCCTGGCTGCGGGAGCGGCCGCCGTTGTCACCGGACAGCAGGTTGCGCTTTTTGGCGGCCCGCTGATGACATTGATGAAGGCCGCGACAGCGGTCCATCTGGCTGCCGAAGCCAGTCGCGAGGGTCATCCTCATGTCCCTATTTTCTGGCTGGCCAGCGAGGACCACGACTTCGACGAAGTCAACCAGGCGGCATTTCTCTGCGGGAAAGAAATCTCGACCCTGCGTCTGCCGCACCATCCCGCGCCCGGTAGTCCGGTCGGCGATCTACCATTGGGAGATGCCATCCTGCCGCTGCTCGGCGATCTGCGCCGATGTCTGGGCGAGAACGCCATCACGGACCTGGTTGCATCGATTTATGTCCCCAGCGCTACCTTCGCGTCCTCGTTCGCAACATTGCTGACGCAAATTTTCGGCCAACATGGTTTGATCTTCATCGACGCTGCATCGCACCCTTTTCATGCTCTCGCGCACTCAACCATTCTCGCCGCAATTCAAAATGCCGATGCGATTCACGCTGCTCTTCTCGAACGCACCCGCGCATTGGAGCAGGCCGGCTACCATGCTCAGGTGGCAGTTGCGGAATCATCCAGCCTGTTGTTCCTGATTGACAATGCCGCGG
>JBOGLY010000308.1:0-4839 GCA_050746425.1 Acidobacteriaceae bacterium | reverse complement strand
ACGCATTGGCGGCCTCGTCCTATGGGATGAGTTGCAAAATCGCGTCTTCTCCGACATCGCAAATCCCGGCACGGTTTCCAATTGGAAGGAATCCGCCAATGCATCGGGGAAAAAATTGTCGTTCGACAAGCAATACCCGGGCGCGGAATTCATCGTTCACGAGTCGTTCCTGGTCGGCCCGAATGATGTGCGCTGGAATGTCCGTCTGCATAAAACCTCCGGCGCGGACCGCACCGTGCGCGTCATCTACGATCTGCCCTTGCCGCTAGGCGGCGAAGCCTGGGCACCAATTGCCGAAGCGCCATTTACCGTCAAGCCGTGGCTGCCGTTTTCCATTGACTACGGCCAGTCCACCTCCGGCGCAATCGGCGAAGGCGAGTGGCGCACCGACGTTCCGCTGATGGTTTTCTACTCGAAGCGCACCGACCGCGCCCTTGCCATCGCTTCGCCGCTTGAAGTTCCTGCCGTGCGCATTCGCTTCCTCACCAATACCGGCGCGCTTGCGGATTTCTACTGGAACTCCCGCAAATATCCAGCCCGCGAGCGGCCTTATTTCCAAGTGAGCAATGAGGACCTTGGCCTGCGCACATCGAGAGACCTCCAAACCAGCCTTCTAATTTCTGCGCAACCGGCCAACTGGCGTCCGGCGCTCGGTTGGTTCTACTCCAGGTACAAACCGTACTTCGATCCCAATCCAAATTTCGAAAAATGGGACGGCGCTTACACTGACGGCGACCCGCTGATGAACCCATCTCTCACCACAGAGCAGGTGCGCCAGATCTATGCCAAACGCTACGCGCTCGGCGTGCGCTGGGAGGAATATCACAGCCCGTATCACCTTTACGGGGAGATGATTCCGCCTCCAAATGTGAAAAGCTGGGTGGACATTTCTGACCCGGAAGACCACGGGCCTGTTCTTACCCGCGCGAAAATTGAAGAGCATTGCAAGCTGAGCAAAGAAGCCGGCATCGGCACATTTCTCTACTACAACACCACGGAGTCCGAATACTGGTACGCGCAGCAGAACTTTCCCAAAAGTATCGCCAAAAGCGAACAGGACAAGACCATCGCGGCCTGGCGCGGCAATGAATATCCCAGCAAGCGCGCCTGCTGGCTGATGAACTCCGATCCCGAATCGAAATTTGGCCAGCACATGATCGCCGAAGCCAAACAGATGGTCCAGTCCTACCCGGATGCCGCCGGTTTCTTCTGGGACGTCTATGGTCGCAGCTACATGTTCGACTTTGCCCACGACGACGGCATCACCATGGTCGACAACAAGCCCGCCTACTATCCGGAATTCATGTACGAACGCATGATGAAGCAATACGTTGGCCCGCTGCTTCATGATCGCGGCATGACCATCACCGCCAACAAGCCCGTCACCGTCGCCGCCACGCGCGGCGTCGATGGCATCATGATGTCGGAAAACGCGCCCTATCAGGTCAGCCCCGGTTGGATCACCACGCAAAGCTATCTCGGCCTAACTCGCCACGTAATGATTCTGGACGACAACCCAGCCGACCAGGAGATTCTTTACCTCGAATGCCTGCGATACGGTGCATTCAACTCCCTGGTTTCCGACCACGCCAGGGGCGGCAAGCCGTTGCCCGCCGAAACCATTGCGTATAACGAGAAGCTGCACAACCTGTATCAGCCGTTCGTGAATATGTTCGCTGGCAAAAAGTGGATTTTCTATCCTCACGCGCTCGACCTGCCCACAAATACCTACGGCAACATTTTTCAATTGAAAAATGGCGATGTCATGATCACAATGGTTTCCGCCTGGCGCGCTCTGAACCACGCCGACGGCTACGACACCAATCTTCAGGTGATCGCGCGGCTGCCCAACGCCTCAGCGGTGCAATCGGTCGAAATCGATTCCGTCGATCTGGGAGAGAAGACCTCCGTCGCTCCCGACCGCAACGGCAATCAACTGACGATTACCGTGCCAAAACACGGCAAGGCCACCGTCATCCTGCTCCACATGAAAAGCTAACGCGATTTTCATAAATCTAAGGGTGTCATCCCGAGCGAAGCGAAGGACCTCGCGGTTTGCCTCTGAGATAGCGTCGTCATCCCGACCGAAGCGTAGCGTAGCGGAGGGACCTGCTGTTTGCCATTCAACATAATTTGGGTGCCCCATCCTTTTGCGCATTTGCAAAAGGGTGGGACTCGACTCACCCGGCACTGGATGGTTTGTGCGTTACGGGGCAAATCCATAAAACTTGCTTCCAGTTACAACCTCATCCCTCGCCATTTACACTCATGCCATGCCCCTTGCAACAAACCTTCCGTGCCGTTTGCGCCAGTTTGCTATGGCTTTCACCTGCATGATCGCGCTCGGTCTCCTGATTCCGCGCGCCGCATGGCCGCAATCCTTCAAGGCAAAAGATCTTGGCCCCGCGCCTTCTCAGCAGATCGCCGCTCCCGAATCGCTCGAAGCGCGCACCCAGCGCCTCAACCAGATTTTTCACGATTACCGGCAGGATAAATTGGCACACTCGCCGGAGCTCGCATCCGCGCTCGGCGACAGTCAATACGACGATCAGCTTCCCGATTATTCCGCCGAGGCATACAACGACTCGCTGGCGCGCGGGCTGGCCTTCATCGAGCGGCTGGGCGCAATCGACACCGCCGGAATGAGCGAGCAGGAGAAACAAAAGAAACGGCTGCTTGTCAACGCGCTTGTCGAGCAACAGGAATCCGCCCCTTGCAAGCCCTGGCAGACTCCGTTCAACCAGTCTTCTGGAATTCAAGTCGATCTACCGTTGCTCGCGGAGACGCTCACATTCAACTCCGCCGACGACTACGATAACTACATTGCTCGCTTGAACAAGGTTCCAGCGGCGATGATCCAACTTGGCACGGACTTAATGTTGGGCGAGGCAGCGGGCCGCACAGAGCCGCAATCGATCATGCGCAAGGTACTCGCGCAGGTGAACGCGCTGGCGACGGCAAAGCCCGAGGACACGCCCTTCGCCAGCCCCTTGCGGCGCTTTCCCGCCGACATTTCGCCGCAGGACCGCGCGCGGATTCGCGCTGCCATGCTGACCGCCATCCGCACCAATGTGCAGCCCGCGTTCGCGCACTTCGCAAAATACCTCTCCGCGCAATACATCCCCAATGCGCGTGTACAACTGGAACCTGCAGCCGCAACGGATGGCTCCTGCAGCACATACCTGGTTCATACTTCCCTCACCGCCGACGTGCTGCAATTGCGCCAGGAAGCGCAAACTGCCTTGGGCGACAATTTCAACCTAAGTGCATTTCATACTGAGGCGCTCGACTCCTTGGCATTGCCGCCCGATGTTTTTCGGCAGCATGTCGAAACATGGATCAAATAGCAACTGCACACGTCGGCGGCTAAATAGGCTTTCGCATCATTTTACTTGTAAGAAAAAGTGATTTGTCATTCTGAGCGAAGCGAAGAATCTCTGTATTTGTTTAGAAGTTGGTGCCCATTTAAGCCTCTTTTTTGGCCTGAGTGGGAAAGAAAGCGCTGTCATCCCGACCTAATAGAAGGACCTGCGGTTGCAAATTTTCGAAAGGAACTTTAGACAATGGCTATGAAAAAAGAGAGTTCAAACCGTGCCCCTCATCGGACCGCAACCGCTTCCAACACCAGGGTTGCGCTGCTTGGCGCCGGAAAAATGGGCGGCATTCTGCTACAGGCATTCTTGAAAAACAATTTGTTCCGTGCAGAAAACATCCGCGCTACAGTCCAGCACGCAGAGCGCGCGAAAGCACTTGGCTCCCAATGGGGAGTTTCCGTTTCCACCGACAATCTGGCCGCCGCGCGCCAAAGCGATCTAATCCTGCTCGGCGTGAAGCCGCAGACGGTCCCCGAAGTAATTGCGCAAATTCGTCCCGCGCTTACTTCCCAAAAAACCATCATCTCATTCGCCGCATCGGTCAAAACCAGCGCGATTGAAAAAGCCGCCGGTGCGGACCTGGCCGTCATCCGCGCCATGCCCAACACGCCGTCGCTCCTGGGTTGCGGAGCGACCGCTCTCTGCCGCGGCAAGTTCGTGAGCGACCAGCAACTGGCGCTCGCCGAACGTGTTTTTTTGAGCGTTGGCCGCACCGTCACCGTGGATGAAAAACACATGGACGCCGTGACGGCGCTTTCCGCCAGCGGTCCCGCGTACATTTACATCATTCTGGAATCGCTGGCCGAAGGCGGCGTCAAGGTTGGCCTGCCGCGCGACATTGCCACGCTTTTAGCGGCGCAGATGACGCTGGGCGCAGCCGCCATGGTGCTTGAGACCGGCAGCCATCCGGCGCTGCTGAAAGACGCCGTCACCACTCCAGCGGGCTGCACCATCGACGGTATTCTGGAGTTGGAAGAAGGCGGCCTTCGCGTGACTCTGATCAAGGCCGTAATGCGCGCCGCCCAGCGCGCCAAAGAACTGGCATCCGGTTGATGCCCAAGTTGAATCGTTCGGCGCTCCCGGAGTAACATCTGTGTTACCTCGGGGAGATATTCGGAGAAGCATTAAGACGAAGATTAAAAGAGGAGGGCCGAATGCCGCGCCGACGGAACTATCGAAACGAAATCGACGAACAACTCGCGCACCGCAATTTTCGGCGGTCGTTCCTGTGCCAGGCGATCAATAAAATGGTGGCCGGAGATTTTGAAACCGCCAAATCTGTGCTCCGCGAATACATCCATGGCACCGTTGGTTTTGTCTCGCTTGGGGATGCTCTCTCCAAATCTCCGAAGAGCCTGTTGAGGATGCTCGGCCCCACTGGAAATCCTCAGGCGCGAAACCTCTTTGAGATCCTGGCCTACCTGCAGAAGATCGACGGCACATTGCTCGAAGTGCGACCCAGCAA
>JBOGLY010000307.1:0-4865 GCA_050746425.1 Acidobacteriaceae bacterium | reverse complement strand
GTCCTGATCTATGCAATCGCGTTGATGGCGGCTTCCAACGAAGAACTACAATTGCCAAAGCGTCGACTGGGATCGGGTCTGGCGATCGTTTCCCTTATTGGCTGCCTCTTTTATTACGATGTCGGCGGTCTGCATCCTGAACTGTTTCGTCAGGCGCGATGGGAATCAGCGCACTATGGTTCCGCGTTACGGGCAAGTCTTAGCGATCAGTCTCTGTCGAATCCCGCGACCAGGGCCGAATACCACGCGATGGAAGCCTCTGTTCCAGCCCGCGACATCATTCTTGAAGATGTGCCCTATCCATTTCTGCTCAACCAGAAGACCCACACCATATATTTGATGGATTGGCCGGGTGCCGCGGGACCGCCGCCGGGATGGGCGTTCAAGAGCAATTCTGACGCTCTCGTCGAATACCTTCGGCGGAATTCCGTCCGATACATCGCCTACGACTATAACCATTACGCTCAATGGATCGACATTAACAGTTGCGGAGTTCTTGAGAAGCCGCGCGCTTATTCGACGGAGCTGTATGTCTTATTTTGGATGGCATTGGTGACCCATAGCCAGCTCAACGATCTCCGCAACCGCTACCAGTCCGTATATGATGATGGCAAGATTGTGGTGATCGACCTTGATCGCCCTATTGAGAATGCTCCGGCCAGGAAACCGGTCTGGACGCTCTCCACCAGCAAAGACGAGATGTGCTGGACCACACTTGATCGCTACTTGGCCAACCCGGTGCCAGCCAATCTTGAGTAGATCTCTGCGGGAACGCTATTCGCCGAAGTTGACCGCTTCCAGGCCGAGAAACTGCGCGGCCTGTCCGAGTTCTTCCTCAATGCGCAGCAACTGGTTGTATTTCGCGATCCGGTCGGTACGAGAAGCCGAGCCGGTCTTGATCTGTCCCGCGCCGGTCCCCACTGCAAAGTCCGCGATGAAGGTGTCCTCAGTCTCTCCGCTGCGATGCGAAATGATCGAAGTATAACCGTAGCGGCGCGCCAGGTCGATGGCCTCAAATGTTTCGCTAACGGTGCCAATCTGATTCACTTTAATCAGAATGGAGTTTCCCGCGCCTTCCTCGATGCCGCGCTGGAGAATCTCTGAATTGGTCACAAACAGATCGTCTCCGACTAATTGAACGTGGTCGCCCAGTTCTTTGGTAAGGTGGACCCAGCCTTCCCAGTCGTTTTCCGCCAGGCCATCTTCCAGCGAAACGATTGGGTATTGCCGAATCCAACCTTCCCAGAAGCGCGTCATCTGCTCGCTCGAGTATTCGCTCTTATCGGATTTCTTGAAGACATATTTGTTTTTGTCCGCATCGAAGAACTCGCTGGCGGCCGGGTCGAGTGCCAAAAACAAATCTTCGCCCGGCGTGAAGCCTGCCTGCGTAATGGCTTCGAGAATCACTTCCACAGCTTCTGTATTTGACTTCAGCGACGGTGCAAATCCGCCTTCATCCCCAACCGCCGTGTTGTAACCTTTCTTCTTCAGCACGCTCTTCAAGGTGTGAAAAACCTGTACTCCCCAGCGCAAGGCTTCTGAGAAATTTTCGGCACCGGCGGGCATAATCATGAATTCCTGAAAATCGACGTTATTGTCTGCATGGGCGCCACCATTCAAGATATTCATCATCGGGGTCGGCAGCGTACACGCGTTCGCGCCTCCAAGATACCGGTACAGCGGCATGCGCAACTCGTTCGCAACCGCGCGGGCACAGGCCATCGACACCGCCAGAATCGCATTCGCGCCCAGCCTGCTTTTGTTGGGAGTTCCATCCAGCGCAATCATGGTTTGGTCGATCAATCGCTGATTGCTGGCGTCCATTCCCGACAATTCCGGAGCGATCACGCTCTCCACATTCTCAACCGCCTGCAAAACTCCTTTGCCCTGGTAGTGCTCCTGGTCGCCGTCGCGCAACTCGACGGCTTCGTGCTCGCCAGTCGATGCGCCGCTTGGCACAATCGCCCTGCCCATGGCCCCGCTCTGCAATAAAACGTCCGCTTCCACAGTGGGATTCCCGCGCGAATCCAGCACTTCGCGGGCGTGAATCGAGGTAATTTCGGTCATATCGCTCCTCAAAATTTTGTGGTCGAGCCGGTCGTTGAGACCTGGGCGGCGATTCACGGGAATTGCACTTCCTTCCGCGGTATGGATCAGTTGGACAAACTCTGGCATAGACGAAAAACGTTTGGGTTGGGAGTTATTTGGGTTAGAAAATGCGAGATGGAACCATCCTGAAGACTGCGCCATCGATGGCCGGCGAATGTCCACGGACGAATTTTCGAGTCATGTCCAGTGTAACAAAGCAGGCGTTCTTGACTCACTGGGAAATGACGTGTCGCCGTGAGCAGCAGGCGAATTGGAGCGAAATCCTCCTGTGCTGCCCGCAAACAGCAGGTGCTTCGACTCCGCTGCGCTACGCTCGGGATGACATCTCGTAGGAGATTTATAAGGAACGCCAGCAGAGACACGACATCTCAAAAGCACCACGGAGAATGGCAACTCTTTCGGTGCGGTCTCGACCCATTGCTGGCACATACGGAGGCGGAGCATTTATCCTAGGAGTGAAGGACATTTTTCGAAAATTGCACGCGATGAAGGGAAACACAATGGCAACGAAAGTCGACCAGGTCATTGAGAGGGACATGACCGCCGAGGTCGCAGAATGGATCGAAGCGTTTGACGAGGTAGTTGCGCAGGATGTGGAGCAGGCGGAAGTCCTCATTTCCGCTCTCCGCGCTCGCGCCCGGGAGGCCGGAGTGCCCGTCTTGGGCGACATGGTCACACCATACGTAAATACGATCCCGAAACACGACGAGGTTCCTTATCCCGGCGACCGCAACCTGGAGCGCCGCATTGAAGCTCTTTTGCGCTGGAACGCGATGGCCATGGTGCATGGTCAGAACAAGAGCGACGCCGGCATTGGCGGGCACATCTCCACCTATTCTTCACTCGCGACTTTGCTGGAAGTCGGCTACAACCATTTCTTCCGAGCTTCATATGGGGACCAGCCCGGCGATTTTATTTATTTTCAAGGTCATGCGTCTCCCGGTGTTTATGCGCGGGCGTATCTGGAAGGCCGATTCGACGAAGCGCGGCTCTGCAATTTTCGTCATGAACTGCGGGGCGAGCCTGGTCTTTCAAGCTACCCGCATCCGTGGCTTATGCCGGATTTCTGGCAGTTTCCAACGGTTTCGATGGGCATCGGCCCGCTGAACGCCATTTACCAGGCCCGCTTTATGAAGTACCTGGAACACCGCGGACTCATCCAGAAAACCGACCGCAAAGTCTGGGCATTTGTCGGCGATGGAGAGACCGATGAGGTTGATACCCTCGGCGCTATCTCGTTGGGGTCGAGAGAAAAACTGGACAACCTGATCTTCGTTGTGAACTGCAACCTGCAGCGCCTTGATGGCCCGGTCAGGGGCAACAAGCGGATCATCGATGAGTTGGAGGCGACGTTTCGAGGCGCCGGCTGTAACGTCATTAAGGTGATCTGGGGATCGGACTGGGATGAGTTGTTTGAACGCGACCACCAGGGACTGCTGCTGAAGCGCATGGAAGAGTGCGTCGATGGCGAATATCAGGCTTTCAAAGCGAAAAGCGGACGTTATCTGCGCGAACACTTCTTTGGGAAATACCCGGAGCTTCTCAAGCTGGTCGAAGACAAGACCGACAAGCAGATTTTCCGGTTGCATCGCGGCGGTCATGATCCCGTGAAGATTTACAACGCCTACAAGCGGGCCATCGAACACAAGGGCGGCCCGACGGTGATTCTGGCAAAGACTGTAAAGGGATACGGGCTTGGCACGGCACAGGCCAGAAATGCCACGCACCAGGAAAAGAAGATGACGGACGACAGCCTTGCGGAGTTCGTCAAGCACTTCGATATCCCGATTCCAGAGCGCGCCGGGGAGCACGCAGCGTTCTATCGACCGGATCCAGGCGATCCGGCGATGAAGTACATGCAGGCGCATCGCGCAGCCCTTGGAGGCTATCTGCCCACGCGGGAAGCGCCGAAGACCAACTTCGAAGCGCCCAAGCTGGAGTTCTATGAGGAATGGTTGGCGGGTTCCAAGGGCCGCGCCGTCTCCACCACCGGCGGTTTTGTGGGGATTCTGCGCGGACTGATGAAACATCCGGAAATTGGCAAGCTCATTGTTCCAATCGTTCCGGATGAAGCCCGCACTTTCGGCCTGGAATCCGCGATTAAGCAGGTCGGGATTTACGCTTCCGAGGGTCAAAAGTACACGCCCCACGACTCCGATATGCTGCTGTCATACCGCGAAATTATCGACGGTCAGATATTGGAAGAGGGCATTACGGAAGCTGGCTCGATGGCGGAGTTCACGGCTGCGGGTACGGCCTACGCCAACTACCATGTTCCGATGGTGCCGTTTTATATGTATTACTCCATGTTTGGCTTCCAGCGCATTGGAGATATGGCGTGGGCATTTGCCGACTCGCGAGGCAAAGGCTTTATGATGGGCGGGACCGCCGGCCGCACCACCATGCTGGGCGAAGGGTTGCAGCACCAGGATGGTCACTCGCCGGTGCTCTCCAGTACCATCCCTACCTGTCTGACGTACGATCCGGCATTCGCGTATGAAATGGCGGTCATCATCCAGGATGGCCTTCGCCGGATGTACGAAGCTGGAGAAGATTGCTTTTACTACCTGGCGATGTACAACGAGAATTATCCGATGCCGCCGATGCCTGCCGGGGACGGCATTCGCGAGGGCATTCTGCGCGGCATTTACAAGTACAAGGCCGCGGAAAATGGCGTCACGCAAGCGCAACTTTTCGGTTCCGGGCCGATCCTGAACGAAGCAGTTCGCGCCCAGCAAATTCTCGCAGAGAAATAT
>JBOGLY010000306.1:0-4871 GCA_050746425.1 Acidobacteriaceae bacterium | reverse complement strand
TCACAAAGTTCAGGCCACAGCTTTTGCACCTGTAACGCTGCTGATCTCTCACGCAGCCGTTCTTGACTACTTCTTTGCTATCGCAGCGTTTGCACCCGTTCATATAAGCCTCCCATGGTTGGTGAGACTTCTTTATATCACGATATCGCGAATCTATCTATAGGCAAATACTCTCGGGTAGCCGTATTGAAGACAAAAAGGTTATCAGGCATCGCCAGCGGATGTTGCGTCTTATCGCAGCGTCCCTTGTCTTACCCCTTCTTGTGCACATCCAAACCGCAACAGCACGGATAAAGAACTTCCATGGGAACTGCTTCTTTCCGCCGCGCGGCGGAGGGCGCCCGCAAGAAACACATTCTCCTACGCGTGCCCTCCAAACTGCGGAGGCAACCATTTGTTGTGCGTCACAGCGTCCGGACCACACTCATACTCGGGCTTAGCAGCGCGCCAGAGTAACTCGGTCTCGATCGCCATCGCGGCTCCCACCGCCTTACGACACACCGAGGACATTTTCATGCTTCGTTGTGGTCCTGAAGGGACCATGGCTCACTCATATTCCACCGAGGCCATTGCAAGCAGTTCAAAAGGTTGGACGTGAAACTCTGCATAAGGACCGATCCTTGTAAATGCAACAGTTTTCCTGTCTGGAAGCATGCTTACCCGGAATACTTTTCCACCAGAGGGAACCTGCACCCGGACAGTGGCATCAACTGCAATAGGGGGAAGTGTCCATTCCATGTTCAGAAGGCTGACCAACAGGCGTCGCTTGGCGGGTTGGTGAAAAAGTGTCATCTCAACTGATTCATGTGTGTCGACCTGAAAATGATAGGGCCCCGGCAACAGACGATGCAGGAAGGACAACACAACCTTGGAATTCACGGCATCCTTCCCGGATTCTATGGGCGCGGCAAGCCAAATGGCCTTACCTCGACCGAAGGGATGGACGACGACGGCTGGATTGGTTCCTGGTGCTGGCGCAGGCGGGTTGTTCCAGATCTGTGCAAAGCGAACATTGAGGCAATTACCCACTTGGGGGTTCACGAAAGGCAACGTGACCGTCGCCAGCACCTGCGTGCCCGAAAGCGCCTCGCCATGAATCATCGGGCCCGGAAAACTAAGCGCGTTCTGGGGCCAAATAGCCTTTTTCGTTTCTCTATCCCGTGGGGAAAAGTAAGTCCATGTGGTTCCCAGCGTTCCCTTGTAGCGCACCCCCAAAACGTCCTCCAGCAGGAAATTTTGGCTCGCCGAATCAAGGCGGTTTATTGACGAAGGCCCGGAAGCATACAAAACACCTCCATTCCGTACAAAATTACGGAAACGATGGGCCTGATCTTCCGTCATCTCTAACACGTTAGGCACAATCACCGCACGGAAATCGTCCAACTGGTCCAGAGTCACGTTGGTAACAACACCAAACGGGATATGGGCCTGGCGCAGGATCCGTGCTGCTCCCTCCACACCACTGAGATGAGGTGGCTGGCCTCCTCTCTGCTTGTCCACGTGGACACCGTTGTCGGCGGGGTTATACATTGACCGCTTGTCATAGTAAATCGCCACGTCCGCAAGCATCTTGCCTCCTAGGTATGGCTCGTAAGCAGCTCGCCTAGCATTTACCTTTCCAAGAAAATCGTAAACATCGGGATTCAGTCGCCCTTCGGGACTGATGGAGTCAATGATAAGGTTTGCCGCAGAATGGAGGGTGGCAACGTAGGTGGAGTCCAGCAAATCGTTAAACGGCTTCGTAGTCTCGAAATCACCGAGATTCAGCGTGCGCGAGGTATGAAACACAAAGGGATACGTGGGGGTAAGCCCGTAAAAGGCCTTGCAGACCAATGAATACTGTGTGGGTCCGCCATAAAAATCGCCGCCGAGGTAGTCGCAAGCCTCCCTAAGTTGCAGGGGGACGCCGTTATTCCAAGTGGAGAAAATACACGTCGAGTATTGGTGACAGACAGTAATTGGCCGAACGTCCTTGATGGACTTCGTGACAAGCATGGCAAATTCGACGATCCATTCCTCCCTCGCTCTTTGAAATTGCCTCCACGCGGCGTCGTTCCAGTTGATGATGCGCGGCGGCTCTATTAGGTGTTCCTTTCGGAAGCGTGCTGTGCAGTGGGGACAGTAACAGACACCGGGCCAGAAAGTCATATCCAAAAATATTCCATCAAACTGGTAGTTGCGCACCAATTCGCGCAGTTCGCCTAAGGCCTGATCACGATAAGGAGAGTTGGGACAGACTTCCCCTGGGCGCCCCCTAAGGATGGGGTCGTACCCGTTCTCAGGCAATATCCGCCAGTCGGGATGGTGATCGAAATTCCAGATGTCGTAAATGAGGCTGTAGTAAGCAACCGTGCACAATTTGTGGCGTCGACATTCCTCCATAACTTCCCCGAAATAGTCGTGCCCCTTCATGTTGGCGTGCACAGGACCGATCTTACTCTGCCAAAGACATAGTCCCACATGCGATTTTGCGTATTGCATGACCGTGTCAAAGCCAGCCCCGGCAATCGTCCCAACGTAGCGCTTGGCATCGAAATCCGCCAGCAGGCTCGGGTCCCAGTCGGGCACGTGGGTATCTACCAGAAGGCGTCGATAGGCACCTCCTGGCCATTTCACCGGAAGGTGTTCACTGCTTCCCGACGAACTAACTTTCTCTGGAAACCTTGGCGATGCAAGGCTACCGGCGGTCCCGAAGCCCACCAGTCTATTGAACGTCCTCCGGTCCATTATCACCTCTCATTCTTGCTCGTGTTAGCCGAATTATTTAATAGCACAAATACCCTGTCCCATTAAAACCCGAACAGATTCAGTTGTATACAGGGGTAGAGGTTCGCTGTTGGTTCGGCAAAGTTGCAAAAACCCTCTAAAATTTGGGGTGCTTTCGGTTGCGGAAGGCGGGAGACAGTCCTCTTTTGGAATGTATATCTGATTGCCCTGGGTGAGATCCAAGGCTTCGGGCAGCGGACCGCTGATTGAGGTGCCAACCCAGCGGCGCGAGGGTAGGCTCAGCCATGGCGCGGCATGTTCACCGCCGTCAGGCGCCGAACGGATACCCATAGCCCGCCCCTTTGATTCAGCGGAACGGACTATGGTTTCAACTTCACAACGGCTGATTTTGCGGATCGAACGACAAAAACTCCCATTGCATTCGTCAGGAAACGGAGCCAGTCGCTCATCCAGGGAAACGCTGCCGAACTCCCGCGACCGCCTCTGAAGCGGCAAGGCGATCAGGTTGCCGAAACCGCCCTGCGGTAGAGTGTCTTGATTGGGAAAGAAACGGTCGTAGGAATCCAGACCGACCTCAGGACGGCGCTCCATGGCTTTCGTCAAGATCTTCTCCCCAAGGCGGCCGGAATGGCTTCGTTGATCTGGGCCGAGCGCGATCAGACGTTGGAAGCCGCCCGCGAGCAGCGGCAACTCCGGCGTCAGCAGGCTTGGCAGCAGGCGCATCCGGCTGGCCCTGCGCCGGAGTCAGGGTTAAACTGAGATCGCCGGCGAAACAGAGGCCGACTCTGCCGGAGAGCAAGCGCTTCAAGGGACAACCCGGTGGGCTCATCTCGTCGATGAAGTCGGGAGCGCGCGAGCCGCTCGGCCTCACGCTGCCGCTGCCCCGTGCAGCTCCAGGACTTCATCGAATGATGGACCCTATGCCTTGAAAACTCCCGCCGCCTAGCGGCGGATTTTTATAGCTACGAAAAACCGACGACACTCCATTTCCGGCTGAACCAAGAGGGTACTATTTGGCCTCCGCCTGATTCCAGCAACGACTAATGTACTCTCGCCTGTTCCAGGCAATTGTATCCCGCATCACCTTTTCCGCGAGGTCGGGCTTATGTTCCTTCAATGCCTCAACAATTGGTTGATGTTCCCGTGCGGCTTGTTGGGTCGAGAAGGACTTGCCCTGTCCCACCGCCTGGATCAGGTTGAATCCGAACAGTGGCGTGCACAACTGAGTCAGCATCCGCTCCAGCTTGTGGTTGCCGCCGCCTTTCCAGATAGTGCGGTGAAATTCGAAGTCCGCCGCTAGATAATCGCTCACGTTTCCTGTTTCGCCTTTCTCTAAGAGGTTGTTGTACGCGAAAACGATGCTCGCCATCTCCGCGTCCTGCGACAGTTGCTCTGCCACTAATCGGGCGGCGAACCCCTCCAGCGGAATTCGGACAGAATAAATATCTATGATATCTTTAACAGCAAAAGCTGTAACGATCGCGCCCCTGTGCGGAGTCTTTGTTACTAGCCCTTCTTCTTCGAGCTTCAGGAATGCCTCTCGAAGCGGGGCACGGCTCACTTTCAATGAGTCTGACAGCACTTTCTCAGTTAATCTTTCTCCCGGAGCGAGCTGGCCTCGAAGAATCGCCGACTTCAGAGTCTTTAGGATGGAGTCGCGCAGCGTGACCCGCTCGATGACCAGCTCGGCCACGTTAGGGCCGTGTCCCACGGGTGACATTTTTTTGCGGCCCATCCTTTCAGAAAAATCTCTCTGATGCGGGTAGCAAACGAGGAAGAGAGGCCATCGCAGTCTGCAAAGATGCTCACGTTCCAATCGAGAACTTCCGATCACTCGGGGGACTGCCAATTCTGGCCAGGACGAATTTACCGGCCAGCTCCCTCATTGAAATAATTATCAACACATTGGTGCCAGATATCGTGGTTCGCGATCGTAACAACCCAATTGTACTATAGATAGTTTCAACTTGACAAGTACTGTTTAGTTCTGCTACGATCTTTTGTCGACCAGTGTTCTTTAAAAAGTGCAGAGATTTTTAGCTCAGCGGGCGCATCGGTCAGAACGTGAGGCGGTCTGCTAACGTTCGGCGCGCCCGGTGAGCTAAAAATCAATTGTACTAAACCGCGGGCCAACGACGCCGGTA
>JBOGLY010000305.1:0-4878 GCA_050746425.1 Acidobacteriaceae bacterium | reverse complement strand
TTTCAGCGGATAGATGCCGTACTCCGCCAGACCGCCGGGTTTAATGTCCCGATTCAGAAGAAAGACCTCATGTCCCGCCAGCGCAATCTTCTGGGCGGCAAACATTCCCGCGGGACCTGCTCCCACCACGAATACATTTTTCATAGGCCTCTTTAGTACATAGCATAATTTGACGGTTTCGTTTAGAGCTTTGTAACAGCGGCATTCGGCTATAACGAAAACTCTGTCATCCTGAGGTCGCTGCGGCGACCGAAGGATCTCGCGTTTCGCCGGAAAACCGCGAGATCCTTCGCTTCACTTCGTTGCGCTCAGGACGACAACATCTTCTCTGGCGCAGGGTCTCAACGGAGCCAAACAACTTCTAAGTCGCAAACGAAACTCTCCCTGGATTGTGGTGTCTACATGACTGTCGGACTTAGTCCGAGAAATAAGGTCCACTTAGACCGATAAGAAGTACTTGAACCACTGGAGAAGAACACATGCGAATTTACTCAAAAATTGCGGTCGCTCTCGTCACGCTTGCTGTCTCATTGCCGCTGGCCTTCGGCCAGAACGATGCGACCGCCCCTCCCCCACCTACCCAGTCGCAAGCCGGGCCAAACCAGCAGTTCCAGCACCACGAAATGCAGCGGCATTGGATGCAGCATCGCGGCGCATGGAATCGCCACAACCGGCGCAGAATGCATCGTCGTCATGAGTTCATGCTGGCGCGCCTGGTCAACAATCCAACCATTCGCGAACGCGTAGGCATCACGCCGGAACAGGCGGAGAAGATTCGCACCGAGACATTCGATTTCCGGAAGATGGAAATTCGCAATCGGGCCGACATTCAGGTGAAGCATCTTGAATTGAGAGAGTTGCTCTCCGCCACTACGCCGGACCGGAATGCGATCGACAGCAAGCTAACGGAAATCAGCGCCGCTCGTTTGGCTGAGGCAAAAGCCGCCGTCAACTTCCGTCTGGACATGCGCGCCGCTCTGACGCCGGACCAGAAGCAAAAGCTGCAGCAGATGCGCGAAGAATTCTTCCATCGCCGCTTCGGCCCCAATGCAGCCGGCGGAATGGAAGCTGGCCCTCACTCTGGCCAATAAAACCGGCCAATCAAACACGCAACATAAATGGCCTGAGGTCCGCGTTCCAGCGAGTCTCAGGCCTTTTCTTGCGTGAGCGAAGATCCACGCTTTTTGAAACATGCCTGGCCATCGACTTCAATTAGGATCACAGGATGCGAAGTCTGCAATGGCTGACCGGAGCAACCACTGCACAAAAGCGCGCGCTGCTGACAACCTGTCTCGGCTGGATGCTGGACAGCATGGACATGATGCTGTTCTCGCTGGTGCTGACGGACCTGCAGCGGGACCTGCGCATGAGCAGCGCCACGGCCGGCCTGCTGATGTCGCTGTCGCTGGTATCGGCCGCCATCGGCGGCGTTTTCTTCGGCTGGTTCGCCGACAAAGTAGGTCGCGCGCGCGCGTTGATCGCCGGCATGTTGATCTACTCCGTCTTCACTTTTTGCTGCGGGCTGGCGCACACCGTTCTGCAACTCGCCATATTTCGGATTTTGCTCGGCCTGGGAATCGGCGGCGAGTGGGCCGCGGGAGGCGCCCTGGTTGCGGAAACCTGGCCGGATGAACATCGCGGCAAGGCAATTGGCATCGCGCAGGCATCGTGGGCGGTTGGCTATGCTCTTGGCGCATCGGTTACGGCGCTGGTCCTGCCGCGCTTCGGCTGGCGCGCGGTGTTCTTTGTCGGCGTACTGCCGGCGCTGGCCACAATCTGGATTCGACGCAAAGTCAAGGAGCCGGAAATCTGGCGCGAGAAAGCCGCCACCATGCCGTTGCGCAGCATGTTTCGCGGCAGGCTGGGGCGAGCCACGCTGATTACAGCTTCAATGAACGCCGCGTCTCTGTTCGCATGGTGGGGACTGTTCACCTGGATTCCAAGATTTCTCTCGCTGTCCGTTGCGCAGGGAGGGCGCGGCCTCAGCGTCGTCGAGGCTTCCTCGTGGACCATCTTCATGCAGATCGGTACGTTCAGCGGGTATCTCGCCTTCGGCTATCTTGCCGATCGCTTTGGTCGTAAGCGCACTTATATCGCCTTTCTGCTGATCGCGGCGGCTTTGGTGCCCATCTATGCGCACGCGCCCGGCGCGCGTACTCTTCTGTTCCTCGGACCGGTCGTGGGATTTTTCGGCACCGGATTTTTCAGCGGCTTCACCATCATCGCCAGCGAAGCCTTCCCGACCGCTGTACGCGGAACAGCCATGGGCGTGGTCTACAATATCGGCCGTTTCCTGGGCGCTGGCGCTCCTTACCTGATCGGATATATCGCGGAGATCAGCGGAATCGAAGCCGCTTTGTCTTTCATTTCCATTGCATTTCTTCTGTCGGCCGCCATAGCGACCGGCCTGAAGGAAACGAAAAATCGCGCCATAATCTGAACTTCGGCCGCCATACGCTCTATTTGGGGATCAAACTTTTCCTGCGAATCAGGCCATAAACGCTCAAAAACTCTCGGGCCATTATTTTGGCTGCGTGCATCGAATAGCCAGAAAGGACGCATATGGACACATTTCTTTCTCCCATTGAGAACCCCGCAAATCCGATGATGAAGCTGGCGTATGGCATGACGCGCCGGCAATTCGGAAAGGTATTGACGCCGTTGAAGGTGTTCGCGGCGCGGCTGCCGCTTGCATTCGGCCAGTTTTATGGAAAGATCGGCGCGCTGGACAAGAAGCTGGTCCTGCCGCCAGAGACTGTCATGTTGATCCGTGAGGCGGTGGCACGAACGAACGTCTGTCTGTTCTGCATCGATATCGGCCGATCGTTCGCGATCAAGGCGTCAATGAACCAAGCCAAATTCGATGCGCTGGAGCAATACCGCACCAGCCCTCTTTTTACCGATGCGGAACGCGCAGCCCTGAATTATGCGACTGAGCTGACAAAAAATAAAAGCGTTGACCCCAACACTTTTGCTCGCATGGCCAACCATTACTCCGAACGCGAGATTTGCGAAATCGTCTGGCTGGTAGCCAGCGAACATTTTTACAACATCACCAACATCGGCTTGAACATCCATTCAGATATGCTCTGCGACATTAGTAAGAAGCAATAAAATTGAAGATGCGGAGCCGGCAATTTAGGACGTTTCTAGAAGCTATCTCATAATATGCAATTTCGCGTTGGCGTGGAGCGTGAGACCCGCTTCGAGGCGGGTCTCATACCAGTCGTTGCCATCGGAGTTCCAGTTGATGAGACAGCTTCTACAGTTGCTATGGAGTACAGCACGTCATTCTGACTCTGAGCTTGTCGAAGGGGAAGAATCTGGGCATTGGCTTTTTGCACAAAAATACGGAGATTCTTCGTTCGCTGCGCTCGCTCAGAATGACGAACCATGTTGAATATGCACTCTGCACCAATGGAAGTAATGTTCTGATTGTCAGCCGAAGCCAATCATTCCAGAGGAGAAATCAATCATGGCAGTGAAACCCATCCCAGACGGCTACCACAGCATCCAGCCGTATCTAATGATCGACGGAGCAGCCCAGGCGATCGATTTTTATAAACGCGCGTTTGGCGCCACGGAACGCCTTTCGATGAAGCAGCCGGACGGGCGCATTGGCCACGCCGAACTTCAGATTGGCGATTCCATCATCATGATGGCCGACGAGAATCCGCAGATCGAAGCGTTCTCGCCAGCCCACTATGGCGGCAGCCCGGTATCATTGCTGATCTATACGGAGGATTGCGATCGCATGTACCGCCAAGCAATTGCCGCCGGAGCGAAAAGCGAACGCGAGCCCAAAGACGAATTCTACGGCGACCGCATGGCAGGAGTTCGAGACCCTTTCGGCTACAAATGGCACATCGGTACGCACATCAAGGATGTGTCCAAGGAAGAACTGGAGAAGCCGCATTGAATCGGTGGGATCCGCCGTCTCTGTCATCCTGAGCGAAACGAAGGACCTCGTGTTTGTGCGGGATACCGCGAGATCCTTCGCTGCACTTCGTTGCGCTCAGGACGACAACATCTACGCTGGCGCATGATGTCAACTGAGCAGATCGCTTCTACACCGCGAGTTTCTTTTTTCTTCCTGAGTTTTCGAAATATTCTTCGATCTCTTCCAGCGTCTTGCCCTTGGTTTCCGGCAGGAACAAAGTTACCACGAGGAAATAACACACAGTACATCCGGCGAACAGAAAGAACATGGTGGAGTATCCGTGCTTGCCGACGACCGGCAGAAACACCGCGGCAAGGACAGTCGCAACCAGTTGGTTCAGCACCAGCGCAATGCTCATTCCGTTGGATCGGATGCGGGTCGGCATTAGCTCCGTCAGCGCGATCCATACGCAGACGCCCGGCCCCAGCGAATAAAACGTCATGAATAGATACAGGCCAATGGCGACCAGCCAGCCGTGGCCGGTCTCCGGAACGGTCCCGATATATGCCTTCTGGATCCGCAGAGGCGCGGTGCGGGCCACCTTTAAATTGGCGAAAGGGTTTTTAAAGAATGCCTCGACCTTGCCCGTTGGCACGGCGTTTGCGCGGTTAATCTGAATTGGCGCCGCGCTCTTATCGTCGGAGCGGACAAAATTCGTTGCGGCCGTGAAATCGCCATAGGAATAGATGACCTCCAAAGAAGCGCGGCCGGCATTGATTTTTCTTCCGGCGTTTCCGTTCTCCGCAAGCAGTCGTTGCGCCTCCGCTGGATCGAAGCGCAAGGTAAGCGTCTGGTTGGGCTGGATCAACGACTGAATGGCCGGCGTGCAGTTCAGGTTGCGCGCTTCGGTCTTCAAAAATATCAATCCCACGCCAAGCATCGACAAGATGACTCCGCCGGTGCCCACCATAAACAGAAACTTGCGCCCTTTTTTATCC
>JBOGLY010000304.1:0-4890 GCA_050746425.1 Acidobacteriaceae bacterium | reverse complement strand
ATTTTGGCCGAGTGGTGATTTTTGACGCGAAGTCCCGCTCGTTTGTTCACGCGATCGACACGAGCCAAGGCATCGTTCAGAGTGTAGCGATTTCTCCAGATGACAAGGTGCTGGCATCTGCTGGCGATCGGGAGAACGGTCGGATTGTTCTTTGGAACATTCAGACGGGAAAACGCACGATGAGTTTCGAGGTCAAATCTCCGGTGGTTAAGGAACTTCGATTTCTTGCTCAGGATCGTTTGTTTGTCGATGAGAATGGTGGCCCGATCTATGTAATTGACCTTGCGAACGGACGGCGTGTTTTTGAGGCGGATTACGAGTTTTGGCCGGTACTTTCGGCCGATGGTAGCCTCTTGATTACCTCTACTTACCAAGGGTTCGTGCTTCGATCTACTTCCGACTTCCACATCCTCCGTAAGCTTCCCAAGCCTTCAAAAAATGCATTTCCATTGGCGTTCAGTCAGCGGCACGACTTGTTGATTGTCGAAGACCCCCTCACTTCCGATGGTTTCGTTGAGCTCCGACTGAGCGACGGGACTCTCCTTCCAAGCAGGGGCTTGGTTAAGTCACTCGTGGCAAATCCGTCTGCCGGCTATTTTGGCGCGATCCAGGAATCAACAGGCATCGTCTTCGGACACAGCGATGCGAAACTCTGGGCTTGGTACCCAAGCACCGGACGATACTGCTCCACGAAAACCCTTTACAGCGAGGCTGGAGCTCTGTCCCCGGACGGGGGCATGGTCGCTTCGGGTATCGATAACGGATTCTTCTCTGGAAAATCTAGACCAACTGGCGTTTTGATGTGGAATACCGCGGACGTATTGAAGCGCTGTGGCATGTCATCGCACCTACAATCACGGCAACCGCCGGCGAGAGCTATGAAGCCTGTTCAATGATCTGAAGTTTTCCGCCGCGAAGGAGACAGCGTTTTTGCAATGACCAGAATCATCCGATGGCAGACCGCTTGTAAATACGGATTGGCGATATTGATTGCCCTTGCGCTGGCGACGCCTGGCCTGCGGGCGCAGGGCAGCTCCGACGATGCCTGGCAGTCACTTTTCCGGCAGGCGACCGAAACTTTTCGCGAAGGAAACAATCAGGCCGCGGCAACCGAGTTTAAACGCGTCACCGAGATGGCGCCGCAATTTCCTGGTGGACATTTCAACCTGGGACTGGTGCTGGTACGGCTGGGCCGGAATTCAGAAGCCGCCAGGGAATTTCGCATCGCACTCAAGCTGCAACCCGGGATTCCAGGCGGCGACATGTTCCTCGGAATCGCGCTGTATGCCAGCAATCAGTTCCCTGCCGCAAAGATCGCGCTCCAACGCGAACTGGCTCACGACCCCAAAAATGCGGATGCCATGCAGTGGCTGGGCCGGACTGAGCTGGCTTTGAACGACCCTGCCGAGGCAGCAACCATTTTGGACAAAGCCTCTTTTCTCGATCCTGATAACGTCGATACGCTGTATTTCTGCGGGCGGGCACACGCGCTGGCCTCAAAAAACGCATACGATAAGCTGTACAAGGCCGATCCAGACTCCTGGCGCGTCCACGAATTGCTGGGGCAGACATACTCCGAATCCGCGCATTATCAGCAAGCGATCGCGGAATATCAGGCAGCCATTCAGCGCGCCCCGCAGGAGCCGCAACTGCATGAATGGCTGGGCGATGAATACCTGAAAACAGGAAATCGCGCCAAGGCGATAGAAGCGTATTCCGCTGAGCTGGCGGCTTTTCCCCGGAACTATCAAGCGATGTACAGCCTGGGAATTGTGCAGGTGCAAAACAACGATCCCCGCGATGGGGTTGAATCTCTCAGCAAGGCGCTGGCCGGCGATCCATCCCTGACCGGAGCCTATTATTACCTGGGGCAAGGCGAGAAGGACCTGGGCAATTACGATGCTTGCTTGAAGTATCTGAACAAAGCGGTCCAGACACATCCAACACCGGACCTTGTGAAGCGCGCCTATTATCAGCTATCGCTGGTGTATCGCCTGCTCAATCGGCCGGCTGACGCGCGGGCGGCGCTTGCCCAACTTGCCGCATACAACAAAATGACACAATGAGTTGTATGCGCGGAGAGTCCATCGACGATCAGGACTTTTCCCATCGTTGACCGAGCGCCTTTTCCGGCATGACCACGACAATGGTTCCTTCGGCAATGGAGCCTTCGAGCAGATTGATTCTTCCGTCTTTTACAATTCCGCGCAGCGGTCTCACAGGCGGCGCGGCAGCGGGAGTGGTGGAGTTCACTGAGGCTGACACGCTGGCCTTCGGTTCGGACTTCCGCCGCATCCCTCGGTCCATTGCCTGGTTCGCCAGTTCATCCGCTCTTTTATTTTTTCCGCGGAGTACATGTTCGATCTGAAACGCTTCCAGCCGCGCGATACGGCGCCTGGCCTCCTCGTAAAGTGGACGAAGGTCGGGGCTTTGCACGCGATACTGGCCGCGAATCTGCTTAACCATAAGTTCAGAGTCGGAGACAACACGCAAACGCGGATGGCCGTTCGCTAAAGCAAACTCCAGCGCTGCCAGCAAGCCGGAATATTCCGCGACATTGTTGGTGCACATCCCAACAAATTCGTTGAGTTCGCCAAGAACCGCCCTGTCTTCGCCAAGAATTACCACGCCATATCCAGAAGGGCCGGGGTTGCCCCGCGAGCCTCCGTCAGTGTAGGCAACGATCCACTTTGCGCTGGAGTTTCGGCCCGAATCGCCCTGAAAAAAGGAGGGTTGGGCATCGCTGGATGGTGGGTTAAAACCGTGAGGCATGTGCCTCAGTTTAAATGACACGAGCGCATCCCAAACCCGAGTGGCCGGTAAATTTTCTCAAAACGCTGGATACGCTCACATTTGGGCAGCGATACCGTCCAAATAGCGGGAGACACCGATGGAGCTGCCGCATTTTGCCGTACTTCCTCGAGAAATTGTGGCTTACCCACAGAGCCAGTCCGCGGTCCCGCGGATACAATCGAAATCAAGGATGTACGCCGAAAGTTCAGCGCGACTGCAGGACGCGGAACTGATCCGCGAGGCGCAAAAGGGTTCCCGTGCGGCCTTCGATGTGCTTGTGCGCCAGTACGATCAGGCGGTGCTGCGTCTGGCCCTGCATCTGACTGGCTCGGAACAGGACGCGCAGGACATCCATCAGGAAGCGTTCCTGAAGGCTTATCGCCATATCGGAAGTTTCCGTTTCGAGTGCTCGTTCTATACGTGGATCTACAGGATCGTCACCAATCTTTGTCTGGACTTATTGCGCCGACGCAAGACCAGGCGGGAAGATCCCTCGGTGATTGTCGATGCAATGGGCGATGAGCACGATACGATGATCAATGTGTCGGATGAACGGGCGATGGCCAACCCGGCGCGGGAACTGGAACGAAAAATTCTGGCGCAGAACATTCAAGCGGCGCTGGCTACCCTGACGCCGAGGGAGCGGACGGTATTCGAATTGAAGCATTACCAGGGTCTACGGTTGCGGACCATTGGAGAGATGTTAAACACCACGGAAGAGACCGCGAAGAACACGCTGTTCCGTGCAACCCGCAAATTGCGGACGCAGTTGTCGGTGGTGCGGTAAAAGACGGTAAAACTATGATTCACGTTTTCAACTTCAGGAGCAGGCCATGAAATGCGATCACGCACAACAATCGATTGTGCAATACATTTACGGAGAGCTGTCGGACGAACAATGCCACAGCCTGGAAATACATATCGCCGGCTGTGAAACCTGTCGCGGCGAGATGCACGCCTATCAGTCGCTTCGTCAAACGCTGTCTGTTACCCCGGTCGAAGAACCTTCCCCGAACTTTCTGGCACAGAGCCGTGTCCGGCTGGATAACGCGCTCGATCTTCTGCCTCCGTCCAGTTTGCGGATGCGGGTTGAAGTCGGGTGGCAAGGCTTCCTCGCGCAGTTGCGCGCCGCGCCTGGAATGGCGATGGCAATTGCGATCGTCGGGCTAGGGATCGGCGCATCCGCGGGACATTATTGGAAACACGAGCTGGCACACCGGCCAGCCACGCAGGTGGCGGCTGCTACCATTGCAGCGCAGACAACCGCCGCGCCATCGGTCTTCAACGTGAGCGAGATTGTCCAGCACCCCAATACGGATATGGTTGAGGTCCACTTCAACACCATGGTGCCGGCGACCGTTGAAGGCTCGATCGACGACCCCGAGGTGCAGAAGCTGTTGCTGATGGCGACCCATAACGCCGTCGATGCAAAGGTGCAAAGCCATTCCGTCGCATTGCTCGCCGCCCAATGCGAAGTGGGCCACTTCTGCGACGATGGCCCCGTTCGGACCGCGCTGATGGTGGCCCTGCGCTACGATCGCGAGCCGGCGGTGCGGCTCGAAGCGCTCGATGGGCTTAAGCCGTACGTGGGACAGGATGTGCGAGTTCGGGATGCCGTTCTTGAATCCCTGATGCACGACCCGAGCAAGTTGGTGCGCAGCCATGCAATACAGATGCTGGAGCCGGTACAGGCGGACAGCAGTGTGCGGATGGTGTTGCAGACTGTCTCCACCGGAGACAACAACCCGGCGATTCGCGAGGCTTCGCTAAAAGTACTGCAAGCGATTCCTCCGACTGAATAGCCACTTTGCCGCGTGACGAGTCGCGAAATGCGTTCGATCCAATCCGCGAACATCGGACCAAAAAGTGAATATGAAGCTTCAATTGGTTCCTTTTAGTATGGCGTGCCTTGCTCTGCTTGCCGTGCCCGTGGCTGCGCGGGCCGGCGCCATGAAGCCGTTGACCGGGATGACGAGCTTCCATCGCCATGATGGCTATCTTGGGGTGGATTTCGAAAACCTGACGCGACAGCAAAGAGAAAAGCTTAATCTGCCGCCCAGCGTGGGCGTTGAAATTGCAGCTGTCGATCACGATGCT
>JBOGLY010000303.1:0-4895 GCA_050746425.1 Acidobacteriaceae bacterium | reverse complement strand
GGTACATGCAGCGGATGCAGTCGCCTTCCATGCGGCCATCCGACAGCGCGGCGCCACGGTGGCAACAACGGTCTTCCATGGCGACGACCTTGCCGCTCATGCCGCGAAAGATCAGCACCGGCTCGTCGAGATAGGTGCGCCCAAGCAGTTTGTGATCGACCAGCTCGTGATCCCACGCTGCCATGTACCAACAATTCTTCAGAAACATATCGGCCTCCTGATCAATGTGGTCCAAGCTCAAGCTGACCGGACAGGAGCGATTGCTCACCGCCGCACTGCCGTTAGTCCTACTCCAAGCGTGCGTTCCACGCAAGTGCCGCGCTACGCTTGGGGAGACAAGCGTTGAACGTTCACACGGTCAAATACGCGTGCAGGCGCTGATGATCGCGCGCAGTGCGCCACCATGGACATCGACTTGCGACGGGGAGAGAAAGCGTTTCTGTGACCGCAGTCAGTCGTCGATGCCGGCGGCGCGCATCGATCCATGGAACCAACGATGAATATTATCGAACCGATCCGTTGCGGAGAGGTGTTACACGCCAACCGGCGCAGAGGCGTCGCAATTGCGTGGAGGGCACTTCCACATCTATACATCACGGACACCCGGCAGCGGCACACTGAGCGCCAAAACTCCGATCACGTTCCAGTGCCGATCGATTCCTCGCGGCTGAAACTCTTCTGGTAGAGCGAGTGTTTGGGAGTTGCCATCACGCGCCGCACCATGGGCTCAAAGAACGGCAGCGGCAGAGTTTCGCCTGCGGGATCGAAGGCGGCTGAATCGTACTTGGTACAAAAATTCAGGGCCCGGCGGTATTGCGGATGGTCACGGTACTTGTCGCGCAGGTTCTTGTCGAGCCCCAAGTAATCGAAAAAATAATAGCCTTGGAAGATCGCGTGATGCTTGACCATCCAGTAATTCTCTTCACTCACGAACGGCTGCAGTATCTCGGCGGCGACATCGGCATGATTGTATGTGCCCAGCGTATCGCCCATGTCGTGCAACAAGGCACAGACCACGTATTCCTCGTCCTGGCCATCGCGATACGCCAGCGTCGCGGTTTGCAGACCATGAGTCAGGCGATCGACCGCGAAGCCGCCGTAGTCGCCAGCGGCGAGCTGCAAATGTCCGAGTACTCGATCGGGAAGACTGTGTGCATAACCCGTGATCGCAGCGCGAATGATCTGCCAGTCCTCTGCAGTTCCGTTCTTCATATGTGCAAAACTCGCCCGCCGTTCGCCGGAATGATCTGCTTGTTGCATGGATGCCTCCGCGTACGACCCACTGTAGGCTGGCCACATACGCACCGTCAACGGTAGTGATAAATTGTCCGAGGCTCCAGCATCTCATCACGTCGTCTGTTATTCACACAGACTTCCTCGCGACACACCCCCGAGTTTAGCTACTACGTTGTTACTGGGGACACGCCTCCGGCGTGTCCATCCCGACGCTTGGCGGCGGCCGGACCAGCGTGAGGCACGGGCTGGTTCACCGGCTCTTGTTTCTTACCTACGTTGTCCTGAACTTCTCGCCTTGAAGCGCAACCAGGGAACTTGTTCAAAGATTTGGCGATCTCCCCGGGCCAGAGCCGCATCCTTGCCGTTACAGTTTTATACGGGGCTGACCTGAATCCTGACACCCGTCAGGATTTAGGAATCGGCGGTGATAATTAGCACCGACGGGCTCATTCATCCACCGGTAAATCCGTGGTGTCCTGTCCGCGCTTAAGTTGGGACGTGTTCGCTCCGTCTAGATTGCATCGAGCGCCTGGTCCAAATCGGCAATGATGTCGTCAATGTGCTCGATCCCTATGCTTAACCGGATCATTTCCGGTGCCACGCCGGCTTTGCGTTGCTCTTCAGCCGACATCTGGCGATGCGTAGTCGAAGCCGGGTGGCAGGCCAGCGATTTAGCATCGCCCAGATTGACAAGCCGCTTCACCAGCTTGAGCGCATCATGGAATCTGACCGCGGCCGCATAACCTCCTTTGATGCCAACAGTCATCAAGGAGCAGCCACGGCCACCCAGATATTTTTTTGCCAACGCATGATAAGGATTATCGGAAAACCCCACATAATTGATCCACGCCACTCTGGGGTCGTCGCGTAAAAATTCCGCAGCCTTTCTGCCATTTTCCACATGGCGCTCCACCCGCAGTGCGACTGTTTCGATTCCCTGTAGTAGCAAGAAAGCGCTGAAGGGCGACAGCGCCGCTCCGGTCGTCCGCAGACCGACGCTACGGCACCTTCCGAGATAAGCGCCCTTACCGAATTGATCCGTGTAGACCATGTTGTGATACGAAGGATCCGGCTGGCTGAAAGCCGGGAAACGCGCCGCGTGTTGCTTCCAGGGGAAGTTACCACTGTCAACGATGGCTCCCCCGAGCGTCGTCCCGTGCCCGCCCAAAAACTTGGTAAGGGAGTGCACAACAATGTCAGCGCCGTATTCGATCGGTCGCAGCAGAATGGGACTCGCCACCGTATTGTCAACGATCAGCGGCACCCCGTGTTTGTGGGTCCTTTGGGCCAGCGCTTCGATGTCACAGATATTCCCGGCCGGATTGCCGACACTTTCACAAAAGACTGCACGGGTTTTGTCATCGATCAGCTTTTCAAGCGCCTCGGGATGATCCGACTCTGCGAATCGAACAGTGACCCCTCGGCCTGGAAGAATGTAAGCGAATAATGTGTGCGTCGTTCCGTATAGCTGTGGAACCGATACGATGTTGCTTCCGAGTTCGGTCAAATTGAGCACGGCATAGTTCACCGCTGCCTGTCCGCTGGCGAGGCACAGAGCCTCCAGTCCGCCTTCCAGCGCGGCGACACGCCGCTCCAGCACCGCAGTGGTCGGGTTCCCGATACGCGTATAGCGAAATCCTTGTGCTTCCAGATTGAATAGCGCCGCGGCATGCTCGGTGCTGTCGAACGCGTAAGAGGCGGTTTGGTATATCGGCACCGCCACAGACTTGGTCGTTGGGTCGATTTCATAACCGCTGTGAATGGCAATAGTTTCCAGTTTCATCGTTTCATCCGCCTGCGGATTGCATGCGTGCAGTCGCTTTCAGTTCTGAACTCGATTGAGGGGATCCTGATGGACGAGCCGTTTCGTCTTCTCCGCCATCCATTGAATATCAGCTTCTGTCGTCTCAAAACAGGTGATGTAGATGGGGACTCGGGTTTACTACCGAGTTGCGCCTCCAACACGCGCGCAATCCGGCGCTCACGCATGGCGCCCAGAGATTTGACAATGACGAGCTCCTTCCGTGTGAAGCACACGAATGGCGGCGATGCCTGGTTGCCGACGTGCGATCCCGAAGCGCCGGACAAACGACGCAGTCCGTACACCAATGCACATCGGGTGTTCGTGCATTTCAGCGTATGCCGATTCACCGCGCCGGGCAAGCGTGAGATTTGGTTTGCTGCCCGAGCAATTGGTTGAGCAGTTCCGCTGCTTGGCAATTGACAACTCCGACTCGTGGTGACTGTGGGAACCGCAAATCACGCAGGAGAAGTCATGCACAACGCTTCAGTACCAAGATCAGGAGCACCTCGCTGACGTTGTCGAGGCTTGCCACGTATTTGCAGCGGTTCACGCAGCCCACGGCATTAATGTGGCAGAGGCCCAACTGACCTCAGCCTGTTTCCTGGAATGCTTCCAAGACTATAAGCAGATTGGCCAGACACGGCGGGAACCAATCCCGAGGTTTCTGCAAAATCCCCGCGTCGCTTCCCTTGGCCCAGACTCGAACCTGATCGGGTGAGCCCTCTATTGACCCGAATCGACAAAGCCTGTAGGTTATGTCAAGTGTAAGGTTTAGTACTTCTTTCGGGGAGTTATGAGGGGTATTAAAACACATGGATAATCAACCACTTGCTTCACATCACATCCAGTCGCGGCCAGTCGGAACCCCGATTCAACGGCAAGTCGGCGGGGTGATCGCGGATCTGATCGCTTCACTACCCGATCCCGAACTGCTAACCAGCGAAAGTAGGCGCGGGATTATCGCAAGGTACACCTCGGTCCTTGAAGCAAATTTCATTTACTGGATGACGGCTACGCTTCTCTCGGTACGTTCGGAAGAATCACGTCAGATCATTCTGACCAATCTGCAGGACGAAGTACGCGATGCCCATCCGGCAATGCTGCGAAGATTTGCGCTCGCCGCGCACGCTTTTCCTACGGACTCCGATGCGCTCGCGGTGACTGACGAGCTGACGCAGGTGCGGTTGTTTTTGGGGCGGCTCCTGAGTGTACAAGCTGTCCTCACGATGGCGTGCTTCGAAGGCTTCATACAGAAGTTTATGGCTTATTTGACGGATCTGGCCGGAGCACAGGGTTCTGCGGAGCGGGAATACACCGATGTACACGGTGTCTGCGATATCGCTCACACAGATGACCTTTACCGTGTCGTCGAGCTGGAGATCGCACTCAAGCCGATGGAATCAGATGCGGATCTGCTTGAGGGTGTTTATCTCCTTCGCAAACTGATCCAGAGCATCATTCATTATCGTGCGGTGCCAGAGTTCTCGGCCTGATCCCAATTCCAGGTCCTTGGCAAAGGAGGTTTCGGTGTTTATCGAAACCTGGTTCCACAAACTGGCCAAGACCTGTCTCAAAATCGCCGCAAAACCCTTGTCTGCATTCCTGCGCAAGCGGGAATCCGGTTGTAGGGGATTTCCATACCCGACGAAAACCGAGCCCGCATTAACAAAGACGACGTTTCGCAGACAGAGCGCATCCCAATTTTGGGACGTAGGACGGGCGCCAAAATATTCACATTTCACGTGACACAGCGTTTATAGTTCTGCTTGTCCCGCGTTACCCCCAGCGTGTGTTTCCGGGTAAGTCCTGACAAGACTTTGTGCGGCCTTGAGAATGTCTGTCACGAGGCCGGCGG
>JBOGLY010000302.1:0-4912 GCA_050746425.1 Acidobacteriaceae bacterium | reverse complement strand
GCTTTTCGATCCGGTTTGGAAAGACGGACAACTCGTTTTCTGAACCGGTGCCGCTGCAGCGAGGGCTGATCGGAGCGGCGGTCAGCACGCGCCAGACGATCACGGTTGGCGATGTACGCAATGATCCACGCTACATTCTGGTTCATCCGGAAACGCGATCGGAGATGGCTGTACCGCTGATCTACAAAGGCAAAGTGCTCGGAGTGCTGGATCTGGAGCATACGCGCGCGCATTTCTTCAGCGAAGACAACGTTCATGCGGTGAGCACGCTGGCCGCGCAACTGGCCATTGCGATGGAAAACGCCGGGCTTTATCAGAGGCTGGCGCAGGAAGAACAGCGCCTGGAAGAAGACCTGGCGATGGCGCGCAAGGTGCAATTTCGCCTGATGCCGCAAACCGTGCCTACGCCTGTTCATGCCGAGTTGGCGGCGCGTTTTGTGCCGGCGCGCACCATTGGCGGCGATTTGTACGATTTTCTGGACTACGGCGACGGACGCACGGCCATTGTGCTGGGAGACGTAAGTGGCAAGGCAGCGGCCGCCGCGCTGTATGCGGCGCTGGTCAGCGGCATCATGCGATCATTAGCGGCGCAGAAGCCATCGCCCGCGCGGATGCTGGCGTTGTTGAATGAACAACTGCAAGAGCGAAAGCTCGACGCGCAATATGTCACACTGTTGTTCGCGATTTGGAACGACAATGACAGGACGTTGCAGGTCGCCAACGCGGGCGCGTGCCAGCCACTCTTCTGCCGCGCCAAAGGCGTGGAAGCGATCCAGGCGGCGGGCATTCCACTGGGCATGTTCCCAGACGTTGAATATGAAGAATTCACCTTATCGACGCAGCCGGGAGACATGCTGCTGTTTTACTCCGACGGCATGATCGACGCGGAGAACGATCGCGATGAAATGTTCGAGATTGAGCGCCTGACCGCGGTGGTCGAAAAACACCGGCAGTGCTCGGCCTCGACGATGGTCGGCAACATTCTGAAAGAGGTTTCCGATTTCCAGGGCAATGTGGAGCATTTCGACGACGAAACCGTGATTGCCCTTCGCGTGATCGACCCCAAGAAACCGGTCAAGTGCTGAGCGGCCAATGTGTCAGACCGCGTTGTTCCAGAGCATTCTAGCTCCGTTGACGTCCTTTTATTGGGAAACGCATTTGTCATCCTGACCTTCAGCTTGTCAAAGGGAAAGAATCCGCGCTATTGGCTTTTTGTTGCCTGCACCAGCAACTCAACCGACGGCGCCACCATATCGACCACTACTGCTTGAGGTTTTTCGGCGGTCTTCAGCGCAGATAAATCCTGCAATCGGACATCTGCGCTGACCGCGCGATTATTTTGCAAGTCGTCCAGCGCGCTCAGTCCTATGGTCGCCACCTGCGCCAGGGTGTGTGAAACCGGCACCAGGTCCACCGTCAAGTCGGATTTGAGCAGCAACGGTTGCAGCTTGGCATCGTTGTCGCGCCACAGCGACAGCCATTGCCTGGCCTGCTGCCACTGAGCGGGAGTGGCCTTCCCCGATGCGATCGACTTTGCAAGGTCGTTGAATTTGCGCGCCGTCTCGCTTTCCGGCGGCACTGCATCGGACAGGCGATTCAGCGGCGTAAAGGTGTTGTAGCTGCGCAAACTCTCGCGCTGATATCCCTCCGGCGGCTGGACAACGGCCGCAAGCACTTCCAACGACACTGGATTGGCATCGCCGGACATGCGCTCGAGCATTCGATCGGTAACGTAATCAACATTCAGCCCGTAATCCTCCAGTTTGCGCGAAACAATTGCGAGCCGCTGGTACATCGAAGCCACATCCGTAACCTGCTGCGGAGACCAGAACCGTTCCGCAATCGCCGCGGTCCGCGGCCAGATGCATTTGTCGATGTTCTCTGGATCCACGTATTCGCTCCACATCGTGGCCTCGCCGCCAAGGATCAGCGCCTTCTGCGATGGGGTCAGCGTGGCGGCCCCGTCGCCCAGCGGGTCAACCAGATAATGCTGCGACGCGGGCTGATTCAGGTCGATATAGTACCCGGTGGAAAGAATTCCGCGATTGCCTTGGCGCGCCGCTTGCGCCAGCGACGCCTGTCCTCTCCATGACTGGATCACGACATCTTTCGGCGTGTTCGGTTGCAGCACTTCATCCCAACCCTCCATAATCTTGTGGTGCGCCGCAACAATCTTCTGCACTCTGGCGGTAAAGTATGCCTGCAGCGCCGCGTTGTTGTGCAGTCCATGCACATGCATAAACGCCTGAATTCTCGGGTTCGCGTTCCACTCCTTCCCATTGCACTCATCTCCGCCAATGTGGAAATACTGGTCGGGAAACAGCGCCGCCATCTCGCCGATAAATGAATCCAGGAACCGATACGTAGTCTCCCGCGTCGGGTCCATCGCTGCATTCAGCACTCCGAACTTGCGCGCAATTTGATACGGTCCCTTGCCGCTGGCCAGTTGCGGATAGCCCGGAAACCACGAGGTGGTATGGCAGGGCATGTCGAACTCCGGCACCACGCGAATGCCGCGGTCCCGCGCGTATTCAATCACCTGACGAATCTGGTCCTGTGTGTAAAAGAGCCCGTCCGAGCCTTTTTCCTGCAGCAGGGGAAATGTCTTGCTTTCGACGCGAAATCCCTGGTCATCGGAAAGATGCCAATGGAATACGTTCAGCTTGACCGCTTCCATTGCGTTCAGATTTCTTTCAATAACCGGAATGGTAATGAAATGGCGGCTCACGTCGATCATCAGCCCGCGCCAGGGAAATCGCGGCTGGTCGTCGATGGTGACAACGGGAACGCTGAAGCCTTGCGGGGTGGTCCGCACCAGTTGCAGAAACGTCTGCAAGCCGTGCAGCACGCCCAGCGGATTCGCCGCCGTCAACTGAACGTGGTCCGCGGAAATTTCCAGATGGTAGGATTCATCCTCTCCCAGCTGCTGAACAGCGTCGCTCGGCCCCGCCGTTTGAATCGTAAAAGTTGACTGATTGAATTGCGCTTCACGCCACAGCGGAATCCCAGTCTCGCGCGAAAGCGTATCCAGGAAGCGCTGTTTCGCGCGCTCCAGTCGCGGTTCCGTATAGCCTTCCAGAGCGATGCCGAAACTTCCATCGATCAGGAACTGCCCCGACCCCCGCGTCACATGCGCAGGCAAAGGCATGATAGGAAGCGGATTTGCCGTCTGTGCGGAAACGAGAAGAGGGGCGGCCCATACGCAGCAAGCGATCAACAGAGCAGAACATGGCAGGCTTATTTTTTTCATGCTTCTCCCATTGAAATGATGGTCAGTACCGTTATTTATTCCCGGCTTGCGCAGTTGCGGCAGAAGTATGCGACGGCAACAACTGCCAGATCGCCGGATCTTCCTGACCCAGAACCCAGGCGCAGAAGCCTTCCAGCCCATCCCGCTTCACCAGATCGTAACGCGCGGAAAACGTGCGCGTGTCGGTGTAGAAAATATATTCGCGATCCTGCGCGCGATAAAAATAAAACCATGCCGTCTTGTCTTCCGGGTCCCACTGCAGCCGGGCATGGTAGGCCCGCGCCAGTTGCATCGCCGCTGGCGTGCCAATGTACTGGGCAGAATTGTTCGGCACATTCTTTCCGCCGACCGGCCTTCCTGCGAACCAGTGGTATCCATAGAGAGGAATGCCGAGCGAGAGTTTTTCTTTGGGAACGACAGCAAGCGCATATTTCAAGTTTTCAAGCACCCAAGGATAGCCCGCGACCGGCCCAGGCGGCGTATATGCGGTGTGTTGATCGTAGGTCATCAGGCAGATCAAATCCGCCGACTTCGCCAGCGCCTTCAAATCGTACGCGCCACGCCAGTCGCGATACATCCATGCGCTGTACGCTGTGGCGCCAGCATACCCAGGCGCGTTCGGCACTGTGGCGATGGAAAGCTGAAAACCGGCGCTGTGCAGCGCAGCCGCTGTTTCCGCCACGGTTTGCGACAACGCGTCCCGGTCCGTCCAGCTAACGTCTTCAAAATCGAACTGAATGCCGAGATACCCGTTTTGCTTGCAAATGCGTACCAACGCTTCTTCCATGGCATGACGCGCTGTCGCGTCGTTGAAAAACTGGTGATACTGTTCCGTTCCCATGCCGCTGCCACCGATGATCGGCATTACAGCCACATGATGCTCGCGCGCGACCTGCATTACCTGTGGATTCGCGCCGCCCCACACCATGCCATGCACGTCGGTGGCATACCAGGTGGGCACCAGAATGTCGATTTTGTCGGCGTGGTCGAGGAACGACTGCACCGACTCCGGAGCGCTCGTCATATAAAGCAACGCCTTCGGCTGCGCCTGCAACAGCGGCGTACCGATCGCCAGGCAAATCAAAATACAAATTGTGCGCATTCTAATGACCCCTCAAAAACATTTTTTGAAAATTGCTGAATTCTCGGTGCCCAGGTCTCGATTTTGAAATTTGAGATTTGGAGAAAAAGAAATCTGAGTGCCCCATCCTTCGCTTCCTTGCGAAGGGTGGGACTGAAATCATTACGGTAACACCTTCTGATACATTGGTCTCTGAAAACCTGGAGGATGAAAATCATGTCCACAACGCGCCGCGATTTTTTGTCTCGCACTGCCATGGTAGCTGCTGGGACCGTCGGCGCGGGGGCTGCGGAAGCCGCGAACACGAAAAATCGAGCGGACCTGCCGGTCGAATATCAGCCGCCACAAAAACCTGTAATTGTCACGCGAGAAACCGGCGACAACACCGTGGCCGAAGCCTATGCAATGCTGGAGAGCGGCACAGACACGCTTGACGCCGCGTTGCACATTTGCCAGGGGCGCGAAGACGATCCTAAGGACCACAGCGTCGGTCTGGGCGGGTTGCCGAACGAAGATGGCGTGGTGGAATTAGACTCCTGCGTCATGCATGGTCCCACGCGCCGTGCGGGATCGGTTGGCGC
>JBOGLY010000301.1:0-4923 GCA_050746425.1 Acidobacteriaceae bacterium | reverse complement strand
ATCTGTCATTCAACGAGCTATCTTCCACCAGAATGCGCACGACTCCATTGCCCGCTCTCCGCAACGCGAAGGGGTCCTTCGATCCTGTCGGCTGCAATCCAATCGCAAACATGTCGACAATTGTGCTCATCTTATCCGCCAGCGCCACGACGGATCCCGCAAGAAGACTCGGAATCGTGTCCTCCTGCGATGTGGGTTTGTAATGGTCGTGGATCGCTCTCGCCACACCGTCCGGCAGCCGCTGCGCCCGCGCATAAAGGCCGCCCACCACGCCTTGCAGCTCGGTAAATTCCTTCACCATTTCCGTCGTCAGGTCGGCCTTCGCCAACCTCGCCGCCTGGTCCACTCCGCCGCAAAAGGTCTCAAATTTCACTGAGCCTGCTTCGAACAACGGAGGATCGAATCGGTCGATAATACTTCGCGCAACCGCACGATTTCTTTCCGTCTTGTCCCAGTAACTTCCCAAATCTTTTTGAAACGTGACGGCCCTCAACATCTCCACGCGGTCCACCAGCGGAATCTTTTGGTCGACATCCCAGAAGAAACGTGCGTCGTTGAATCGCGCCCGCAAGACGCGTTCATTCCCGTGGCGAATTACCGCAGCTCCCTCGTCGCCAACTTCCAGATTCAGCACCGCCAGAAAATTCGGCAGCAATTTTTTCTCGCTGTCTTCCAGCGCAAAATACTTCTGATGGTCGCGCATCACCGTCACCAGCACTTCTTCCGGCAGGTCGAGATAGCTTTGCTCAAAGCTGCCTAGAATCGCGCTCGGCCACTCTGTCAGATTCGTGACCATCGCAACCAGGTCTTCATCCTCGCGCCACCTCGCTCCAGATATCTCACGCGTCGCGCGATCCAGCGCCTTGCGAATCCGCTGCCGCCGCGCTTCCGGATCAACCTCCACATAGGCAGCCGACAACTTCTCCGCATACTCCTGCGGCTTCTGGATTGTTACCGGTGCATCTCCATGCAGCACGCGATGGCCCTGGCTCACGCGGCTCGCGGTGATGCCGGCAAACTCCAATGGCAACACTTGCTCATCCAGCAGCGCCACCAACCAGCGCACAGGGCGCACAAATCGCTCCGGCTTTCCCGCGCGCCAATACATATTCTTCGGCCAATAGATTCCCGCAATCTCTGCGGGGACTGCATCTATTAACACTTCCGCCGTCGCGCGCCCGCGCCGATGCACGGTCGCCGAAACATATTCGCCCTTCGCATTCTTGATCGTCTTCAGCGCGGAAATTTCCACGCCCGACTTTTTCGCAAACGCAATCGCCGCCGCCGTCGGCGCGCCATCTTTGTACGCCACCTTCGTCGAGGGACCGACGACTTCCTCTTCCACGTCCAACTGCCCTGCAGAGAGGTTTTCAGCCAACACCGCAAGCCGACGAGGCGTGGAATAGCTTGTCACCCGCAGCGTATCCGTCGCCAATCGTTCTCGCGCCAGCAGCTTTTCAATCCGCTCAGCCAGCTCCGACTGCGCGCCGAAAATCATGCTGGCAGGTATTTCTTCCAATCCAATCTCAAGCAGAAATGCAGCCATTCGACTCGCTTCCTAAAACAAGATGCAGCGATGGAAAAACGATTTGTCATTCTGAGCGTAGCGAAGAATCTCGTTATTGCAAAGGAAACGCCGATACATTGATTCTTCGCTACGCTCAGAATGACGATCGATTATTTTCGGGTAGAGTGTCCAGAAATCCAGCGTGCCTTAAAAGCTACGCGGCCACAACGGAACCTTGCTGCGCAGCGTATGCCTTCGCCACCGCCACTGCCAGCGCGCGAATTCTTGCAATCACGCCCACCCGCTCCGTTACAGAAATCGCTCCGCGCGCATCCAGCAAATTGAAAAGATGCGAGCACTTCAGGCACAAGTCGAACGCAGCCAGCAACGGCAATCGGCTGCGCGCGTCCTCGTCCGCATCTTCCGGCAGTGCCCGCGCTTCCGCCAGCAGCGCCTGGCATTCTTGCTCATACAGCTTGAAATGCTGCCATAGCTTCTCTACATCCGCCTTCTCAAAGTTGTAAACGGAGAATTGCACTTCCTCCGCGAACCGCACCTCTCCATACGTAATCTCCCTGCCGCTTTCCGGCTCGCGCGCCCACACAATCTCGTAGATCGAATCGACATCCTGCAAAAATGCTGCGATGCGCTCCAGCCCGTACGTAATTTCGCCTGCAATCGGATCGAGGTCGATCCCGCCGCATTGCTGAAAATACGTGAACTGCGTAATCTCCAGTCCATCCAGCATCACCTGCCATCCAATGCCCCACGCGCCCAGCGTCGGCGACTCCCAATTGTCCTCTTCAAATTTCACGTCATGATGGCGCAGGTCAATCCCAATCGCCTCCAGCGACTCCAGATACAGCGCCTGGATATTTTCCGGTGGTGGCTTCAAAATCACCTGCAGTTGCGTGTGTTTGTACAGCCGGTTTGGATTTTGCCCGTAGCGGCCGTCCGCCGGTCGCCGCGATGGCTGCGCATACGCCACGCGAAACGGCTTCGGCCCCAGCACGCGCAGAAATGTCTCCGGAGACATTGTCCCCGCGCCCACTTCCACGTCATATGCCTGCTGCAAAATGCAGCCGCGCCTTGCCCAGAATTCCTGCAGATTGAACAACAGTTCCTGAAAAGTCAGCGGACGTTTTTGTTCTGCCAAGCGATCGGATGCCACCACAATTAAGACTCCATCCAAATGCGATGCGTTGATGCTGATTGTATCGAATGCGCGTGTTTGCCAACCCTTTGCGCAGAAGTATGCATAAAAATTGAGTTGTCATCCTGAACGAAGCGCAGCGAAGTGAAGGACCGCGTGGTTCCATCCCAAACAATGGGTTCCCCATTCAAGCCCACCCTGAGCGAGCCTCCAGGCGAGTCGAACGGGCTGGCTTGAGTGGGAAAGAAGGTCATCGGCACCACGCGCTCATCCCCCCATGCGGGCAAATACCGCCGCCGCATTCAGTCGCCGCTCCGTGTGCCGCTCCAGCGTGCGGACCAGAAATCGCCTCAACTCCCGGCCCGATTCGCGCCTCCAATCCTCCTCTGTCAAGCGTCGAATCGGATCGCGCAACATGCGTTGCGCCAGCGCCAGCGACTCGCTGCCCAGCATCGTGCTGTTCGGCTTCTTATGACGCGCGCAACTCAGGCCATCCGACAGCGAATGGAAATACGCGCCCTCCTCGGCAAAAGGCTGTCCACACTCCGTGCAGCGGTCCGTCTCCGGCAACCAGCCGATCAGCCGCGTGATCCACAAGGAAAAATAAGTCACCGGCATCCAGCAGCGGTCCATTCGGCTCTGTTCCAGCACCGCCAGCGTCAGCCGAAAAATCGCATCCTGCGGATCGTGATCGGGCAGCACATTCTCCAGCACCTCCGCGTAATATCCCAACGTCGCCGCGCGAAGATAATCTATCTCATGCGCCAATGGCGACGCGATCGCGTCAAAGTGGTCCAGCCGCACCAACTCCTGCCGCGGCCGTTCCGCGTAGGCCGCATGCACATAAGTCATCGGCTCCAGCGCCCCGCCAAATCGCTTTCTCGACTTCATCGCAGCCCGCGCCACCCCTCGCACTTTACCCATGTCGCGCGTCAGCAGCGACACCAGCAGGTCCGATTCCCGCAGCGGCCAGGTGCGCAATACGATCGCCTCAGATTGATGAACAGTCATAGCTTCAACCTTCTGAAAAAATCGAAATCATGGGTGAGCGAGCTACAGATGCCTGGGTGCCCCAGGTTCGCGCAGCTAACCTGGGTGTAACAGGAAGCCGATTTCCAAATGAAAAACGCGCAGCACGAATGCTGCGCGTCTAGAAAATGATGCCCAGGGCTAGCGGCCGAAATGCTGCGCGTTGACCTGTTCGTAGTTCTTCCATTTTTCCGGCAAATCGTCGGCAGTGAAAATCGCGGAGACCGGGCAGACCGGCACGCAGGCGCCGCAATCGATGCATTCCACTGGATCGATGAACAACTGATTTGCGCCCTCAAAATCTCCTTCATCCTTCTTCGGATGAATGCAATCCACCGGGCAGGCATCGACGCACGCAGCGTCCTTTGTGCCGATGCAGGGTTCCGCAATTACGTAAGCCATGGGTGAAAATTCTCCTCACATGAACTGGCGTTTCAACTCGATTGTAGCAGCACTTCCGCCGCTCGGTAGACCCTCGGCTTCAGCCGAGGGAGAGAGAATGGGTAGAATCCGGCTTCAGCCGCTGAGGGGCTCCCAATTTAAATTGACCCACTGCCGCAAAAATGTCGTTCGCTTGCGCGCTGGGACTATTTCGTGGCCGCCGAAAGGCGCTCCGCCCGCACAGCCGCAAACTCGCGCGGCGATTGAATTGGCTCCAGATTGCGACCTTCCAGCATATCGTCAAATAGCTTCACTAATTCCGCGCCAATTTTCCCGTTCGTCGCCAGCACTTCCGCGCTCGCCAGGTGAAACGGGCTGCCATCCACGTACGTCACGGTGCCCCCTGCTTCACGCACCAGCAGAACGCCCGCCGCCGTGTCCCAGGAGTTCAGCTTGAACTCCCAATAGCCATCGAGTCGCCCACACGCCGTATATGCCAGGTCCAGCGCGGCCGAACCCGCTCGGCGCACTCCATGGGAACGCAAAGTGATCTCATGATAAAAATGGATGTTCGGATTGCCGTGGCGCTTGCGGCTCGGAAATCCAGTTGCGATCAGCGACTCTGCTAGCGTCTCCGTCAGCGAAACATGCATTCGCTTGCCGTTCAGATACGCGCCTTGTCCCTTTTCCGCCAAAAACATTTCATCCCGCAGCGGATCGTAGATCACCGCCGCGACCAGCTCTCCATCCTCATCCGGCGCGGTGCCAGGGCCGCGATGTTCAAGTCCCCCCGGTCTATGCTCAAGTCCCATCGACACGCAGAAAGCCGGAAATCCGTGCGCAAAATTTGTCG
>JBOGLY010000300.1:0-4925 GCA_050746425.1 Acidobacteriaceae bacterium | reverse complement strand
CTGCCATCCGTAGGCGCGCCGATATGCGGTGCTTGTGCAGGAAATCATGTACCCTTGTCGGCAGTCGTGACAAAGACCGCATCCTGAGATGTGGTACACAATGACTCGATCGCCCGCTTTGAACCTGCGGCAACCTGGACCGACGGCCTCGATTTGTCCGCAAGGTTCATGTCCAACGACTACATTCTGGTATCCTTCTGGACCTTTTCCAAGGTGCTCGCGATAAATGCAGCGAATGTCGGAGCCGCAGATGGTGGATGCCTTCATCCTGACCAGAACTTCGGCATGTCCCGGATTTGGAATCTGGACCTCACGCAAAGTGACGCTGCTATTTCCTGGGAGGAACGCGGCCAGCATTTTCTGAGTCATTTTCATTCACCAGTCCGAGTCTAAGGCTTCAAAGTTATTGGGCAATGTTTCCATCTTCGTCCCACAGGTCGCGCCAGGACTGACCGGGTCTCCAGAGAAATACCTGGCCTTTGATCAGGCGGCAATTCCGGTCGATCGAGCGGATATCCGCCATATCCTGGTCGGAAAGTTGCAATCCAGTTACAGCCTCCAGATTCGCCATTTGGTGGGCGGGCCTTATGGAAAATGGAATGACGACGTGACCTCGCTGCACCGCCCATTTCAAGCAAACGGAGGCCGGATGGACTCCGCAGCGCTTCGCAATCTTGAGGATGACTGGATCGCTCAACGGGGAAGTGTCCTCGGTTGTACGGTCCCTCTCCGGACGATTCGGCGATCCCAACGGGCAAAACCCGACCGGAACAATAGCATTCCGATTGAGAAATTCAAACAGCTCCTGTTGCTGAAAGTGGGGGTGCATCTCCATCTGGTTTAAGGCAGGCTGAACCCATGCGTCGCGCAAAAGGAGCTGAAGCTTCGGAATCGTGATATTGGAGGTCCCAATGTGCCTGACCCACCCCCGGTCGACAAGCTCCTCCATCTTCCGCCATGTTCGCATAAATTCGTCATGGATATAAGGACGCGCGTTTGGGCTGCGAGATTCGATATCGCAGCCCGGAGGATGATGGTTGGGGAAGGGCCAATGTACCAGGTAGGCGTCCAGATAATCCACGCCAAGCTTCTGCATTGAATCGGCGCAGGCTGCTTCCACCGCAACCGGCGAGTGGCTGTCGTTCCAGAGCTTCGACGTGATCCATAACTGCTCCCTGGGGATGCCGGATCGAATCACCGCCCCCAGGGCGGCGCCGATTTCAGCCTCGTTGCCATAGACTGCGGCGCAGTCAAAGTGCCGATACCCCATCTCCGCCGCCTGCAAGACGGCCTGCGCCACTTGCGGGGCGCTGACGCTGTCGGAGCCGTAGGTGCCGAGCCCAATCATGGGAATGGTTGCCCCGGTATAGAGTGTCCGCGATGGAATTTTGTTCAGTTCCACAAAACCCGTCCCATTATTGCTGACGTTTCTAGCATAAGGTGAACTATACAGAATAGGTCCCTGCCACATTTAAAATCCCCGCCAAATTGTTGAAGTCGAATTTTACGAATTGCTGAAAGGACGCGTGATTGGCAGCGCCGAACCCATTCAGCTATATCGATCAAATTCCGTCGTCAGGATGGGCGATACGACGGGGCTATTCGGCACCTCGCGAAAACATCGTATTTTGACCCGCCGGAGATGTGATGAAGCCGTCTCTTTCTGGTTATCCCCAGACTCCGCCGTGAAAGGCTTAGTTCGTATAGATGCGCACGTAATCTATCAGTATTTGCGACGGGAACGGAGTGCTTGCGTTAGGCGGCCCCGGATAATTTCCACCAATCGCGAGGTTCAACAGGATAAAGTTGCTCTGCCCTTGGTCGAATGGCCAGACCGCCCCACTGAACCCAGAGATGCTTGAGGTCGTATAGGTGACGTAAGGCTTGGTCGGATCGTCCACGTAATAGCTCACGCTGCCCTTGCTCCAGATCATGCCGTAAGTGTGCCAGCCGGCTGCGGTTTCGCCCTTGGGGAAGTCGTAGGTTGTGCCCAATATGTCGCCGGTGAAGCCCGGCCCATGAATCGAACCTCGGTTCCAGTCCGGCGTTACGGCGGCGTTCACCCGCTCCAGAACATCCTGCTCGCCGCAGCCAGGCCAGGGATTTGTAATAATGTTATTGCCCATCAACCACGCTGCTGGCCAAAAACCTTGCGCCTCTGGAACTTGCGCTCTCACCTCCAGGCGACCATAGCGAAAACTGAACAGACCCTGCGTCTTCAGGCGTGCCGAAGTGTAGACTCCGGCGGATGGATGCCGCGCCACGATGTGCAGGTAGCCGTCTGTTCCTACATAGGCATTCGGGCTTGCCACGCTGCACTGAGCATCGGACGCTCCCCACGCACAATAGTTCTCCAACTCGTTATTGCCGAATCCGCTGTTTCCAGTGTCGTACGTCCAGATCATTGGATTGGGCTGGGCATTCGCGCCGGTGGATTTGTTAAACTCGTCTGACCAGACCAGCGTTCCCGATGGAATGTCCGGTGCAAAACTTCGGCTGGCGACAGCGCTGGCGATATCGCCTGACGCCGCGGCAATTGCCTTCACCGTCAGGTTCGATGCCACCAGGAATGGGGCTTGATAAATTTGCGAGGAAGTAGTCGGTGTCGAGCCATCCATGGTGTAATACACGATTGCACCGGAGCTGGCCGACGTCAGACTGACAATGAATGCTCCGTTTTGCGCGGCAGTCGAGGCAATCGTTGGAGTGGCCGCTTGCGCAATTGATGTGGCGTTCATCGTCGAGCCGCGGCCCCCGCATCCGGCTAACATCGTCACAATGAGGAAAAGCGGTCCACGATACATAAATCTCGACCACGTTGACATTCGGCCGCCCTCCCTGCGATGGATCGCGTAAGACGCCCTCATGAAATCGAACGATCATCCCGAGAGCTAGTGACTTGCGTGATTTTCGCCAAAAGGCAAAGGTGAAAGCAAATCACTTTTGTCCCAAAAATTCGCTTAAGTTCAAAAACCCCAAACTCCGAGCGGAGCGCAACCGGCGCCCAGATGCGCGGCCTCATTGACACTGAGACCGCAAAGGATGGGGCACCCAATTGCATCGCGATGCGTGAGAGGCTTTAATTCTCGTTGTATTGCCGCGCTGCTTTTCTTCCTAATGTCATCCAGGGTGTCAGTTCCTTGCCGCGAACGTTTTTGCCGGGAGCCATACTCGCCTTGGAGGCTTCGATTGGGGCCGGAAGGATCCGCGAATTTACCCAATGCATAATAGCGGCTGTGGATTCCGGCACTGCCTGGGCGAAGGTGGCAGCCAATATTGCCTGAGGAGTGATGGCGATTTCCGCGCGGCCCTCTGCGGTGGCCCGCACGATTTTTTTCGCAGCGGCTCTCGCACTGATAGATACCAGCGGCATCCTGGCAGCCAGGCTGAACCAGCGATACTCGCGCTCCTGGTTCCCGGTAAACAAGGCGTGAGTGTGGGAACCGGTGCGCATCAGGCCTGGACAAACGGTAAGGACGCGGACGCCTTTAGCGCGGAGTTCCGCGTGCAGTCCCTGAGAAAACCCAAGCGCCGCGAACTTGCTGGCGGAGTAAGGCAGCAGGTGAGGCACGGCCACTTTTGCTCCGACGGAAGCGATATTGACGATGATGCCGCTTCCGCGCGCCAGCATTTGTGGCATAACAGCCAGCGAGGAGTGCAGCATGGTGTAGTAGTTGCTTTCGATCGCTTTTTTGAATGCATCCAGGGGCTGGTTTTCTACCGGACCTACCGTAATGATTCCGACAGAGTTGACCAGAATGTCGATCTGGCCAAATTTTCTGGTTGCGCGGGAGATCATGTTGCGGGCTTGCTCGTCATCGGTCAGGTCGGAGGGTATAGCTTCGACGTCGTCTTCATCAATGCCGAGCGCAACCAACTTCTTTCGCGCGCGTTCCAACTCATTCGGATCGCGGGCTGTCAGGATGACCCTGGCACGGCGGCTGGCAAACTCCTCCGCCAGCGCCAGCCCTAAACCGCGCGAACCTCCTGCAATCAATACAACCTTGCCGGCAAGGGAAACGTTGTATCTCCGACGAAAGCCGCGGAAATCAATCGACGGGAAATGTTTTCGCGCATTGTGCAGTGGGGGGACTTTCTTGCCCGGATTGGGATCTGAGGCGGGTCGGTTACATGCTTTCATCCGGCGGGCGGCATAGATGCCAAGGCATCCGACGCCGACCGCTGCAGTCAGTCCGGCGATGATTCGCGTGCTATTCATGTTCAATGTCCCCGTCCAGCCGATTTGTTGGGAAGCTTTGAATGAGTCTATGAAAGTTCCTCAGGGACCAAGGCCCCGCGAGCTTTCGACCGTTTTCGGCGCGACTGAAGTGGTGCCCTAATACAAAGCGGCGCGAAGCGAGCGCGCTTCCGCAGCCTGTAGTCCTCCCTGATACTCAAACAGCCTTATTCAGAGCTTCCTTTATGCCTATGCAGCACCTCTGGATAGATGCAAATCCACCGCTTGGCGGCTGGGTGCCGAATGGAACCGAAGCAACGCACAAGCCGTACAATCGGATATAGGATGCAACCCATTAGCTTACGCTTGCGGCTGAGGCCAGGCCATGCGCACGTGAAGAACCCGCGTCTCTTGGTGTGGTTTTCGATGTTGCTGCTTGTTTGCCTCGCGGCGTCGTTGTGGATCCCGACCGCGAGCGCGGAAAAAGTTCAAGACCTGAAGCCAACTGGTTACGTCAACGATTTTGCCGGCGTGTTATCTCCGCAGACGCGCAGTAATCTGGAGACGCTGTGCACGGAGGTCGATCAGCAGGCGCACGCGCAGATTGCTGTGGTGACGATCAATACAACCGGCGACGATCCGATCGACGATTTTGCGGTGCGGCTGGAAGAGAAATGGAAGGTCGGGCCAAAGGCGACCGACAAAGGCGTGATTCTTCTGCTGGCAACAGACGATCATCATTATCGAT
>JBOGLY010000299.1:0-4928 GCA_050746425.1 Acidobacteriaceae bacterium | reverse complement strand
CGCGACGACCGAAGAACTTCGCGTTTCGCGGGTGAAGGCCGGGGAGCGTCGAGACGGGTTGGACATGAGAGAGCGTGAATCCAGGCGGAAATTGGCGGACCGCGCGGAGGTATGAGGGGGGAATATGAAAATCAAGCGTGTTGCGAGTGCAGTTCTAATAACGGCGATGATCGGGATGGGTGCGGCATTTGCCCCCTTGGCGATGGGGCAAAACCAATCCACGGCTGGCCAGGGGCAGTTGGTTGTCACCGTTAAATCCAGGGGTTCGAAATCGTCGCAGCCGATTCCGCAAAGCGATGTCGCGGTGAAGTTGGATGGTCATCCCGCGGACATAGTGAACTGGACTCCGCTGAATGGGCGCGACGGCGAACTGCAGTTGGTATTTCTGTTCGATGAATCGGCGCGGTCGTACCTGGCGCTGCAGATCCCAACGCTGACAAAGTTCATGGAATCGCTACCGCCCTCGGCCGCGATCGCAGTGGCGTATATGGGCAACGGCAGAGCGATCATGGCGCAGACGCTGACAACGGACCACGCGCTCGCGGCGAAATCTCTGCGGGTAACGAACGGAATTCCGGGCATCAGCGCGAGTCCGTATTTTTGCTTGTCGGACCTGGCCAAGCACTGGCCTTCGCAGGCAAAAGCCCGTCGCGTGGTCCTGATGGTTACCAATGGAGAAGATCCGTATTACAGATCGCCGGATCTGCAGGACCCTTACGTTGCCGCTGCAATCGAGGATTCGCAAAAAGCCGGGTTACTGGTGTATTCAATTTATTTCGCGGATCGCGGACGCATGAATCGTGGCTACGGGATCATCGAAGGCCAGAATTATCTGGTCAGGGTGGCCGATGAGACTGGAGGCGAGAGCTACATGATCGGATTTACCAGTCCCGTCTCCTTCGAGCCGTTCTTGAAGCAGTTCAAGGAATCGCTGGACCACCAGTACCTTTTAACGGTGGCAGGAGAAAAGACGGGACTTGATCGCGTGCAGGTCAAGGCTTCGGGAGTGAAGCTGGCATATCCAAAGGCCGTCTATATAGGTAAACAATAGAAACGTCTGATTCGGGAAAGCCGTTGGTCTCTCGGTGAAGTCAGGGTCCGAGGTCAGCCGTTCAGTGTTGCGTCAGAACCAGCGCGAGGACCGCAACGAGCAGTGCGGGCGGCATTGTCAGAATGCCGATGCGGAGAAATCGCCAGCCGCTCACTTCAATGTTTTCGCGCCGCAGGGCAATCAGCCACAAGATAGTGGCCAGTGAGCCGGTTACTGAAAGATTCGGCCCAAGATCGATCCCCAGCAGCACCGCGGAATGGATCGCGCGGCTGGCGCGCGCGGCGTGGACTGCCGATGCGCCGATCAGACCCATGGGCAGATTGTTGATCGCGTTGGCGGCGACTCCAAATCCAAATGCGACTGCGCTCCACCCCGCTACGTGAGGCCAACCGGCCGCTATTTGCAAAGCATGGGCGGAAAGCGACAGCGCTCCCGCAGCTTGCAATGCGGCGACGATAACGAACAACCCCGCAACCAGCGGAATCATACTCCAGGAAACGGACCGCAAGGCCGACGCCATTACTCGACCGCGTGTGCCTGCAACAAACAACATTGCCAGCACGCCGGCGACCAGGGTTGCGGGGCCGACTGGCCCTCCCATTGCGGATGTGGCGAGCAGCGCACCGGTGGCGACGAGTATCCCCAGCGCGGCGCGTTGTCCTGTTCGATCGAGTGAAACGGGAGTTGCACCGTCGGCTTCTATTGGAGGAGCCAATTCTCTTCGGCTGTGCCAGCGGAGTATCAAAAATGTTACTGCCAGCGCGGCGACGGCGGGAACAATAAAAATCCGCGTCCATTCTCCCAAAGGCGGCAACTGTCCTTCGAAAACGACCAGGTTCGCCGGATTGGAGATCGGCAGAACAAAGCTGGCTGCGTTGGCAACCAGTGCGCACGCGAACAGGTAGGGCAGAGGAGATGCTTTTGCGCGGCGCACAACGGCCAGCACGGCGGGCGTCAGCAGAACGGCCGTGGCGTCATTCGACAATAACGACGTGACGACAATACCGATTGCGAAGACCAACACAAAAAGACGTGCGTGCGATCCTTTTGCATGGTCCATCGCCAGGGCGGCCAGCCAGTCGAAGACGCCGTGCTGTCGTGCCAACTCCGCCAGCAACATCATCCCCGCTAAAAAAAGATAGACGCTGGTCCCGCTGCGCACGGCGGCCCACGCAGCATCGACCGGAAGCAGTCGCAACAGCACGAGCAGGATTGCTCCCGCAACTGCCCAGACATATTCTGGAATGCGCCGCGGACGCCACAGAATCAGCGCGAAAACCAACCCGCAAAGGAGCCATGTCGCAGTCCACGCGGCGATTTGTGCAGGTTGGTGCGGCATGAAAGCTACATTGTCGCAGATGCAGGTGTAGCTTCATTTGCAGAGGAGCGGTCGAGCCGATTTTTCGCCGGCGCGATGCAGTCGTTCGCAGGATAATCGCGGACGGAGCTTTCGCATTTCCGGTATTTATGCGGAGTGCAAATGCAACAGAGTTCGTCGTCCCTTCAGCATTGCGAAGGATCTCCCCATTGCAGAAGAAAACGAACTGCAAAGATTCTTCGCTACGCTCAGGATGACGATTCTTTCGATAGCATAGGAAAGCGCACTATTTTGCGCGGCTTCTCCGGAATAAAGGCGCGCCCCAGGTTCCAATGGCGAGCAATGCGCCAAACAGCACCACGGCATCGATACTCTCTCGGCCTTGACGCGACCAATACGCCATTGGATCCAGGTTCAGCCAAATGGCGAACTCATCCAGCGTGAGCGCTGCACCGATTCCATAAGCAATGGAAATCAGGCGGCTCATCAGAATGGAACGCGTAGTGGCGCCCGTGCCGATCTCGGCCAGCTCTGCATATCCGGTAATCAAGAGCAACAGAATTCCCCAGACCAGGTGATGAATATGATGGCCGCCCATTTGTACATAACCGAAGGGGCCGATGTGATGCGTGATGGAGGCGACCAGTAAGCGGACGCCGAGAAACGTAATGAAGAAGCTGATAGAAGCCAGAAATAACCGCCGATGCGGACGGTCTGGAATTCGCTGATGGATCAGCAGACCCAGGTTCGTCCTGTGGAGCACCAGCATGATAACCGCGGCGGCGACGACGATAAAGATTAGAAGGATCAACGATCCGGAAATATGCATCATACTTATGCATATTATTGATTCAGGACCGGCGATGGGCACGAAAAGTCTTGCCTATCTCAATAGTTGGGGGCTATTCTTCCTGAGAAATCGGTCGCACGGCGGTCCGGACGAAGGCTGTGGATGCTGGAATGCCGAACGCCACGGCAGCGAACCACGTTTATCAAATTTTAGGAAAGGCATCGAATGCGCGGACTCAAATCTTTACTGATTGCAGCGGCCTTGCTGGTACCGCTGGCCCTGATTCCCAAGGCAAATGCACAAGTCTCCATCACCATTGGCGGGCCGCCGCCGGTGTGTCCGTACGGCTACTATGGCTATGCGCCCTACGCCTGCGCGCCTTACGGCTATTACGGCCCGGGATATTTCTATAACGGAATTTTCCTGGGCGTGGGCCCCTGGGCGAACTGGGGCTATCGGCACGGCTGGAGCAGGCATCGTTTCGATGGCGGGCATGGCGGTCGTTATAACGGCGGCGGCCATTATCGCGGCGGCAGCGCCTATCGCGGTAACGGAAGAGCCAATGGCGGCGGGCATCCTGGCGCGACATCTCGTTCCCACGGCAGTCCCGCGCGCGGAAACGCGGTGCATGGCAATAGCAGACCCAGTGGAGGCGGCGGTCACGGCGCCAGCGCGTCCCACGGTGGCGGAAGCCACGGCGGCGGCAATCACAGCGGCGGCGAGAGACACTGATTGCGCCGTTCGATTGCCGACATAACCGGGTGTATAGTCCCGTCCTTAGTGCGTCGTTTGCGCTAAGGACGGGTACGCCCGACGGAGTTGTGTCACATCGTCTTGATGCGAATGTAGCGTTTCAAGTCAGGAGCCATCGTAGCGACTGCGATCACAGCGAAAACGCCAATTGCTGAGCATACGATTTTCCATACCATTGCGTCGCCTCATCGCGGATTTTTCATGCCTGACACAGATCCGGCGCGGCGAGGATTTGCCCAATAACGTCTTCTACCATCTGCACTGCGGATTCTATCGAAGATTGCACAGGATCCGACAGTGCCCTCCGCCCTTTCAGTTGGTCGGCGATGTTGGGCGCCGCAGGTTCATCTCTCATGATGTTTGTCGTGGCCGTCTCCTCTGCTACACACCAGGTTCTGGATGGAGATGTCACACTCATTCGCAGTTGCACGCTTTCGCCTCTGCCTCGCGCCGTCGGGCTGCGGCTCCCTCGGGATCGGTCAGGATATCGATCCACCTTGGGTCAGTCGCGGCCTCGGCATCGTAGTTATCGTGCCAGTTCCACCACTTGTATGGCGGGGTCTGCGGGTAACCATCTGGCGAATCCTCCCATGTCTCCTGGCGGCCGAGCGCAGTGATATCGAGGTAGCTCCAGGTGGTTCCCATCGCCTCGTCGCCGCGGTTGTTGATGAAGTATGTGCGGAAGACCTTGTCGCCGTCGCGGAAGAATGCATTGTGGCCGTGCCACTGGTCCACGCCGAAGTCAACGTCGAAGCTGTCGGTGATGGTGTACCAGGGCATCTCCCAGCCCATCCGCGCTTTCAGGCGCGCGATATCCGCCTGCGGCGCGAATGAGACCCAGGCGAGCGTGGTGTCGCGGGCGTTCAGATGGGATAGGTCGGAGACCTGATCGGCGCCCAGGGAGCAGCCGCGACAGGCGTGGTCGGGCCAGCCGAACACTCCGGGCTCGAAAAAGGCGCGATAGATAATCAACTGACGGCGTCCCTCAAACAAATCGAGCAGGCTCACCTTACCCG
>JBOGLY010000298.1:0-4969 GCA_050746425.1 Acidobacteriaceae bacterium | reverse complement strand
GCACGACCGGGTCGCGAAATCCAGGCGTCTCAATCCGGTCGAGTTGCCATTGCGCTCCCCACAACCCGTTGTCGAGCTGGTCGATCACGATTGGCCAGCCGTTGTAAGGTTTCGCCCGCGGAGCCAAGCGCGGGACGCGCCAACGTCATCGCCGTTGCGCCGAGCGCAGTACTGGCCGCCTTCTTCAAGAACGATCTGCGATCGATTCGGATCTTCATCCTATTCATCCTAATGTTTGTCTGTCAGGAATAGGTCAATCTCCGGGCTGTTCCCACTCAAGCCGGAAGAAGGCTTGAATGGGCCGCCAGTCCAGTTTTCTTATCCGGCATGAAGTTCGTTGCCGAGTTGCGTGAAGTATTCCTCAAGTTCCGTAGCAACAAGCGCATTCTTTGCCGTTGCATCACGAGAGCTCGTGTGTACCACCACGGTTTCTTGCGTCAAGCGATCGGCATAAACCTTCGCACGCTGCCAGAACCCGCGTGCTGTCTCCAGATCGCCGTGCCGCTTGGCCTGAACCGCCTGAGCCACCCGATAGTAAAACCCAGCGGTATTTTCGGCATATTGCAGGTGCATATCATCTTCGCGCACGCGGCCGGCAAACGGCTCCGGCAGAGGACGATGCAAAAGCCCATTCATAATCGTGCGGCACCGCGCCAGGTGAGCCACGCTCTCTTCGAGGTCAACACCATCGTTTTGTGCCGAATGGGTTTCTTTGATCTTGAGATGTTCCAAAGATTCCGGGTCCTTGTTTTTCAACAGCAGCCCGACAAGGTCGGGTGTAAAGCCACGCCATGATGTAACTGGCGACACGGCCCTCTCGAGATGCTCATAGAGTTCGCCCATGGGCGCTGCGGCGGCTTCGCCAAAGAAATTATGGAGATATTCATGGAATAAGCTATTTGCATTGGCTTCCGTATTCCAGAGCAACTTAGCAAAGAGATAATCCCTCCAGCGTTTTGGACCGTTGTGGGGATATGAAACATGCATGTAATGCATGTTTCGCGCGCCGAGGCCGTAATAAGCCGGGATGTCGTGAACAATCGTACGCGTGTCCAGCGCAGGCAGGCTTTTGCATCTCGATATGTTGTAATATTCGCCGATGAGCAGCCGTCCCTTGCTGAAGGCCTTGCTCCAGGCCGTCAGCTCATCCCACAAAATTTTGTTGTATTCGGTGCAAGTCGGGTCATCAATGAAATGACCGTAGCATCGCGAGATCGGGAACATCGTGCCTATGCACTTTTCATAGTCAAAGTCCGCGGGCAGTGGTCGTGTAGGCGGTTTGATCGTCTCGTAATACATAGCAAATACGGCCATGACATCTCGCTTCAACTCGCCTCTTTGCTTTGCTTGGTCGAGACTCCGCCGCAACTTGTCACTAACGATAAGTATCCGGTCGGTGGGGGTGCCCTGCGCTTTGCATGGTCCGCACTGGCACCACCTGTGCGAGTCGAGACCCCAAAAATTGTATTGATCCACGTAGAGCATATTCCCCGCGGCAAGATCGTGGGTGATACCCTTGAATACTTCTGCAAGCATGTCGTCGTTCGAGGTACATGGATTGAGACCTTCAACACTCTGAAACGCGTGCCGAACTCCGTTCTCCATCCCGTACCACTCCGGATGCGCCTCCCAATAACTTAGCTTTCCGTCGTGATTAACGTCACCGAGATAGGAGGCCGCGTCCACTTTGTACGGATCCTTCGGTTTACCACTCGCTGCCGGGAATAATGGAAACGCGTACGGGTATTCGGCTTGTGGGTTGATGTAGCGAGGGAACGCGCTGTGACCGCCGCCCATCAACACGAGGCAAAGCTTCTTGAGCCAGGGCTGGCCACTCTGCTCGTTCACCCAAAGGTTAAGCCGATTGCGGGCCATCCATGTATGAAAATCGCGAGTGACCTCGCCCGGTCCAGTAAAACCGCGGCTGAACATCATTGGCGTCTCAATCATGAGACCGGTCGGAATGTTGAGTTCAGTCTTCTCAGGAATGTATGTGTTCTCTTCTCCGGGTTCGTACCAACGGATCCCTTGCATTTCCAGAAAGTGATAAGCGGAATAGAGTGCGCCCGCTCTATCCTTTCCGATCAGAAAAATCGACCCGCGGTGTGGAACCAGAGCAAAGCTCCCGGAAATGGCGAGGCGCGATTCAAGCTTGTGCTCGGCGATAACAGCCTTAGCTAGAGAGGGAACCGAGGCATCATCCAAGCTCAGAATGTAAAGCCCCGGCAAGTCAGCATTCCCCGGGGACACAATCGGGAGTTCTTCTCCCGTGAGGAGACGGATATGAAGGCGCAGTTCAGTAGCCGCATAACACTTTGTACAGGCATTCATCGCACCGATGTCTGCGCCGCTCCAATCGACAAACTCTTCCGCCCCGGCAGCTTGATACGCCTCGAGAAACGGCGCGGAGTCGACAAAGATCCGTAGCGCACCCTGCTGGTTAAGCACTGCGCCTTGTAGTGCGTGGCCGACACGCACGCCCAAGGCTGCGAAACCACCGGCTTCGAGAAAACTGCGTCGCGATACACGCATTGTTGTCCCTCTTACGGATGTTGTCGCAACGTCACCGAATCTTCGCAGTCGCGCGGGTGGCCCATTCAAACCTACCCTGAGCGGAGTCGAATGGGTTGGCTTGAGTGAGGAAGTTGTTTTGACGCGCGGCTCACTTCACAACAGCGGAGACTTGAGCATCGTTTGAATGCAGCCGGAAGCTGGCGAAGTCGCCGGTCTCATCGAAGGAACCGAGTCCAACCTGGCCGCATGTAAAGGTGCGGTCGATCACGGAAAATCTCGGCTTGGTTTCGTTATCCATGTATATCTTGATCGAGCCTGTATTCACGTTGCGCACGATGCGCACATGGTGCCAATTATGGTCGGGCAGGGCTGGCGTCGCATCCAGGCCAGCGATCCGATACCTCGGCTTGCCGTCCACAATAAAGATGCCGTTATGAACAGAGATTTTCCTGCCGGGATTGTCCGATAGGTGGACGTAGTAGAAGTGAAGCGTGTCGACGTAATTGAAAACGACGATCATGGAATGGCCGATGCTCCGCGTCTTCACGTTTAGCGTAAAACTGCCCACCTTGACGCCTTTCAGCAGAGCAAACTGCAAGGGCCGGCGCGGGACGCCCGGCTCGCGATTGCGCTTCATGTGCAGATAATGGAGATTGCCTTCCTGAAGGATCTGCCAGTCCTGCGGAAACGGCATCTGCCATCGGTTTAAGTTGCCGGTGAAGTTGTCCTTAATCGTGACGGTTGCGTTTCCGCACTTCGATGCGGCCCATCCGCTGGCATCGCAGAACACAAACAAGCAGGCCACCGCAACAAGTGCCGCCGCCATTCGCAAGCTTTTCGATTTGCACATTGGATTTTCCCCTCGTTTCTATAGGCTTCCGGTCAAAGTCCACGCATACATGACCCCGTCCACGCCGGTCACGACATATTGCGTTCCATCCAGCTCATACGTCATCGGCGCAGCATAGTCCCTGACGCCCCCTGGCCGGGTATGCCACAAAACATTTCCATTGGAGGGATCGAGCGCCAGCAAATTGCCCGACGCATCGGCGGTAAACAGCAGATGTCCGGCGGTCGTCAAAATGCCTCCCCACCCATAGCCGCGGCCGCTCTTGCGCTGCCAAACTATTTTTCCCGTCCGATAATCCAGGGCACGCAGCGACGACGTGGCAAACAATGCAACGGACCCTCCCCCCTGATGATCTCTTGCGACATCGTTCGGCCCGACCGCCAGGTACCAGAAACTGTACCCCTCCATAGCATTCACATAGAACAGTCCGGTTTCCGGATCGAAGCTGGGCGACATAAAATTCGTTCCGCCAATTTCCGCGCTGCTCACCAGTGTGCCGTCGGGCTGCGGTTCCTTCGCTGGATCCGGGATCGGGCTGCCATTCGCACCGACTCCCTTAGCGAAATTTGTCGGCACGAAAGGGGAAGTCACCAGGTCTTTCCCCGTCTTCCTGTCCAGCACGAAAAAATAGCCGTTGCGGCTCGCCTGAGCCAGCATTTCCCGCGGCTTGCCTTTGAATTCTCCTTTGAACAGCACTGACGTTTCCACGGCATCCCAATCGTGCGTGTCATGCGGAGACGGCTGGAAGTACCAGGCGATCTTGCCATTGTCCGGATCGAGCGCGAGGATCGAGCAGGTATAGAGATTTGCGCCCGGCCGCGAAACGCCAGCTTCGACCGGATGCGGATTGCCGGTGCCCCAATACATCAGGTTCAGCGCTGGATCGTACGTGCCGGACATCCAGGCTGGCCCTCCGCCGTGGATCATTGCCTGAGCATTCGGCCAGGTGCGCGCTTCGGGCGTGCCCGGATTGGGCGTCGTCCATGTCCGCCAGATGACTTTGCCTGTCTTCCAGTCGAGAGCTTCGATAAAGTGACGAACGTTGTCCGAATCGCCAGACGTGCCGATGATAATTTTTCCCCGAATGACCAGCGGGGCAAGGCTGACGTAGTAGCCGAATTTCACGTCGGCCACCGTCACGTTCCAGATGACCTTTCCATTCCGCGCGTCCAGGCAGAACAAATGGGCATCCGGCGTCCCAAAATAAACGCGGTTGTTGTAAAAAGCCACTCCCCGACTGCTAAGGTGGTCGCCTTGAGATTCGCGATACCATGTCCAGATTTGTTGGCCGGTCTTGGCATCGATGGCCCAGGCATGATCCGGCACGGTGAAATACAAAACTCCATTGACTTCCAGCGGCGTCGATTTCACTGTGACCGCATGGGTCTGAAATGCCCACGCCAGCTTCAAGTTGTGCACGTTGTCTTCATTGATTTGCGCCAGGCTGCTAAACCGTCGGCCCGAGGTGTCCCCGTTGAACGTGGGCCACGACGCTCCCACATTGGGGATGGAATCCTTCACGCCGGGGTTCTGCGCGAGCAGCGGGCAGGTACCGGCCAGCAGCAGAAATGCCGCAATCCCGGCACTACTTAAGCGTCTCAAGGT
>JBOGLY010000297.1:0-4976 GCA_050746425.1 Acidobacteriaceae bacterium | reverse complement strand
TGGCTGGTCCCTCCGCACCCGGCGGCATTGATTGCGGTTGCCGCGTACCAGGCCGATGTTGGCAAGACAGTTTTTTACGCATTGATCGTCGGGATTCCTACGGCCATACTGGCTGGACCGATCTACGCGAAATTGATCGCGCCACATATCCATCTCGACCCAGTGAACCCGATGGCCGCGGAATTTCTCGATCGCGATCCCAGCGGCAAATTGCCCAGCTTCACCCTGACGATGGCCACCGTCCTGCTGCCAGTGATATTGATGATGATCGGCAGTTGGGCCAATACCTTCGCCGCTCGCGGTACCCTGACCAACCAACTCATCCGCTTGATTGGCGGCGCCGATATCTCACTGCTAATCGGCGTCTTGATCAGTTTCATCACGCTCGGAAAGATGCGCGGATTCAGCCGTGAGACCATCCAGCGGTTCACCAATGAATGCCTGGCGCCCACCGCAACTATCACTTTATTGGTGGGCGCAGGTGGAGGCTTCGGCCAGATACTGCAGGACAGCGGCACCGCCAACGCCATTGTGAGCGTGGCGCTTCACGCGCACATTCCACTTCTTCTTCTGGCCTGGCTGGTCGCCGCGGCCGTGCGTGTCGCCACAGGATCGGCCACGGTCGCCATGACAACCGCGGCTGGAATCATCGCTCCAATTGCGCTGCACGTGCACGGAGCGCAACCGGAATTGCTGGCCATTGCGACCGGTGCGGGATCGCTGGTGTTTTCTCATGTCAACGACGGCGGCTTCTGGCTGGTCAAGGAATATTTCAATATGAGCGTGCCTGACACGTTCAAGACCTGGACCGTCTGCGAAACGATCATTTCAATCTTCGCGCTTATTTTGACCATGTGTCTCGCGCGCGTGGTCTAGTTGCTCCCGTTTGACAAAGGCGAGTTTCGGAAGTGATGCTGAAGCTATCGTCATGATGGAAAATCGCACAAGACAAGCTGCATCTAGCAATGAATTCGTAGATCCTCGGCAGTTGCTGGATTGGTGCAGAATTCCAGCGGACAAGCTGCCCGGCCACCCCAATCTCCGCATTCCGTATCGTGAGGTCCGCGACTCGGATGAGATGGGCCGACTTATGGCCGAGGAACTGGCTGAAGTTATCGAGAACAACAACGAAAAAGGTCTGGCGACACGCGCCATCGTTCCGTGCGGACCAAAATGCTGGTATGCGCCCTTCGCAAATTTGGTGAACGCGCGATCGCTCTCCTTGCGCAACCTGGAAGTGTTTCACATGGACGAGTGTCTCGACTGGCAAGGTCAGTTGCTTCCCTCCAATCATCCGTACAATTTCCGCACTTTCATGGAAAAGCATTTCTACGGCGGAATACGCGCCGATCTTGCTGTTCCTGAAGAGAAGCGGCACTGGCTGTCACCGGCTACCATGGCAGACGTTAAAGAAACGATCAATAAAGCCGCCATTGACATTACGATCGGTGGGTGGGGACAGGATGGTCACGTTGCCTACAACCAGGCGCGACGCCACCCATTTCATCACGCAAATCTCGATGAAATTGCCAACAGCACCATTCGCATTCAAGATAACAATATCGACACGATCGTCAGCCTGGCGCAGCGCAGTTTCGGTGCCGCGTATCAATTCGTTCCCCCCATGTCGATTACGCTCGGGATGCGCGAGTGCCTGTCGGCGAAAAAAGTCCGGCTCTACAGCGACACAGGAGCGTGGAAGCAGACGGCTCTGCGCGTGGCATTGTTCAGCGAACCGGTCGCGGAGTATCCGATCACGCTGTTGCAGCGACACCCCGACGCCCGCATCACGGCGACCCGTGAAACCGCGCGTCATCCAATCAGCGAGAACGCGGACTGGGAATTGCTGTGAACGAGCTTTCATTGAAATCCGATCCGCTAACGGGGTTCATTCAGGTTGTCGGAATTGGCGGCATTGGAACCGGTACCATCATTGCGTTGCGCGGGAACCATACCCTGGGGCGTAATGAAAGCCGCATGGGCGAGGTGATCGAGGCTCGCGACTACTGCAAGCTGCACATTGCGGAACATTACATCGCGACTCTGATGGGATCGAAGAATGCGCCTGAGAAATTCAGCGTTGTCGCTGTAGGCAACGTCGGCAACGATGCAGCCGGCGCTGCATTGATTCGTGAAATGGGCGATGCAGGAATCGATACCCGCCATGTGCGGATCGAACCTGATAGCCGCACTATGTTCAGCTTCGCATTACTCTATCCGGATAAGTCTGGCGGAAATATTACCGTTTCCAATTCGGCTGCCTGCAAATTAAGCAGTGATCAACTTTCCAAATGCCGCGATGAACTGGCGGCGGTGGGCTCTAAGGGTGTTGCGCTTTGCCTGCCGGAAGTGCCGCTTGAACCGCGCGCGGAGTTTTTGCGGATTGCAACAGGATGCGGAAGCTATCGCATCGCGTCGTTCACGTCCGATGAAATGGCAATGGCACGCAAGCTGGGTCTGCTCGGAAATGTAGATATGCTGGCGCTCAATCGAGAAGAGGCAATCGCGTTTGCCGGTGCCCCCGGCGACACTGGAAGCGAAACTGGGCTGCTCGACAAATGTTGCAAAGTTGCCGCAGCCACGCATCCGACTATGAGGATTCTCGTCAGTGCTGGAGCGGACGGGGCCTACGTCCTCGAGAATGGAACCTGGTCCCATCACGACACTGTTCCAGTGGAGCCAGTTTCAACCGCCGGGGCCGGTGACGCATTGCTGGCCGGAGCAATCTCCGGGCTGGCCGCCGGACTACCTCTACGAGGCAGCAAACCTGCCGCAAAAGGCGGCACAAAAACCATCGACTCAGCAATCGATCTAGGGCTCGCGTTGGCGGCTTTCAGCGTCACTTCCACCCATACCATCCATCCCGCGGCCACGCTCGCAACCCTGCTGTCTTTCGCCAGGGAACATGGCATCGACTCCGGGAAGCTGGAGATCTCAATCCGCCGCGCCAAGTAAGATAAAGAAAAGCTATCCGGCGGATAAACCGAATCTATTTCCGATTGCGGCATCCCGGACGTAGTCTATAGAAAACCAGGGAAGAGCGTTCCCAGAATTGCATCTGTTGCTGCCGAAGCTCCAGAACACAAATTCAAATCTTTGCTTTCATATCAATCAATAGGGAGAAGCTATGGCGAGTGAATTGCGTGATTTTCTTGCGTTGTCATATGGGGAGCTGGAGCAGTTGAATCTGGAGGCCAAGGAACAGCGGAAGAACCGCGTTGCCCCCGGCAAGATCCAGGAACAGCGGCTGAAGTATCTGACAGACGAAAAGCGGATCAAGGCGGTGACGGTCTTGTTCAGCGACCTGGAAGGCCGCCTGCACATGCTCGACTATGACAAGAAATTTCTCATAAAGAGTTGGGACAACCTCACCTTTGACGGTTCCTCCATCCGCGGGTTTACCGCTCAGCGGGAGAGCGATTTGCGTCTGGGCATTGACTGGAGCGCGTTCTATTGGGCGCCGGCAGATGTTTTCGGCTCAGGCAAGGTGCTGGTTTTCGGCGAGGTCATCGACAAAAACGGCAAGCCCTACAGCGCCGACATTCGCGGAGAACTGAAACAGTTTGCCAACAAGATGTACAAGTCGGAAGACTATACGCTGAATGCCGCCAACGAGATTGAAGGCTTTCTTTTTCAAGGGGTGGACGCCGAGCGCAATTATCACCAGACGGGCCGGTTTGAATATGTCAATACCGGCGGATATTACCACTCGCTTCCAGGCGACCCGCTGCGCAACTTCATCGACACCACGGCGGAAGTTCAGCGCGCCATGGGCTTTGAGAACGAAAAAGACCATCCCGAGGTAGCTCCCTCGCAGTTTGAGATTAACTACGGCTATGGCGAAGTAGTCGCCGCCGCCGACCAGATCCAACTCTACAAGCTGATCTGCCGCCAGGTCGCGACCAAAATGGGAATGACGGCATCGTTTCTGCCCAAGCCGGTCGTGGGCGTTAACGGCAGCGGAATGCACACAAACATCTCCGTCAGCAAGGGTGGAAAGAATTTGTTCTGGGACGCTAAGGGTGAAGAGAAAGTGAGCGCGTTCGCCTGGAATTTTGTGGACCGCATCTTGACCCACGGCAATGACCTTTGCCTGCTTCTGAATGCCAGTGTGAATGCCTATCGTCGACTTGATCCGCATTTCGAGGCGCCAAACCAGATCAAAGCCTCGGCCGTGGATCGCGGATCAATGGTTCGGATTCCTATTGGAAACGAGAAAAGCGCGCGCGTTGAAGTGCGTTCGGTCAGTCCGGATGCGAATCCGTATCTGGTGCTGTATTCGATCTTCCGTTCGGGTCTGCAAGGCGACAAATTGGCAGTAAAAAACCTGCGCCAGGCGGAACGGTATCTGCCGGACAACATCTACACGGCAATAAAGGATTTCCGCGACTCCGAATGGACAACCAAATTGTTGGGCGCGGACGTAAAGGGCCGCTACGCGGACTTGAAGCAGGCAGCCGCGGACCGCTGCGCTCGTCTGTTGGGCAGCATCGTCAAGATTCCCGAAGTCCAATACCATCACGACGTGTACAACCAGTACCTATGGAACATGTTCTAGATTTGAGCCACTTTGGTTCTCTCAACTGCGAACGGGCATGGCGATTGGCTATGCCCTTTTGCTTTTAGGGCCGTTCCGCGGTAGGTGTACCCAGCGGGATGAGACGTTCGCGCAGCTTTTCCTTAAGGAAAGCTGCACCTCGTCGGTCAAGGCCGGATATAGTAACCGTGGAACTGCCCTAACGTGCGGATCGCGCCGCGTGGGTTTCCCGGCACAGCATTCGCGGTCCTTGCCGCGCCATTTCAATGAGAGATGGAAATGACGCGGGAGACGCAACGCCATGATGGAAAAGCTCTGCCAGTTCGCCCAGCATACGACGCAGTTGAACCTGCATCGCGAACCGGGCCAACAACTCGCCTCGCTTATTCGGTCCACGTTCGACATGGAAGCGGTCGCCCTGTTTGACGCCGACCTGGAC
>JBOGLY010000296.1:0-5006 GCA_050746425.1 Acidobacteriaceae bacterium | reverse complement strand
GTGTGCGGGGGCCGGCCGCAAAGGCACTCCCTTCGGCAGCAGAATTCCTTCTTGAGTCGGGGTCGCGCTTTGCAACATTTCGAAATGTTGCGTTTCAGGCGGCACGGCGCTTTAGAATGAAAGGTTCGGAGTGAGTGCAGAGGAGGTAAGGGCAGTGAAGCACCGGCGCTGGGCCATTTTCGGAGCCACTCTTTTGCTGGCGGGAAGCGCAGGCGGCCAGAACCTGTGCCAGAAATGCGTTGGCAACACAAAGACGCAGGTTGAGTCCATCGACTCGTCCCACTACACGTATGCCATCGAGATGGGCGGGAAAATCGATAGGCCGATGACCCGCGACCCCATGGGCTACTGGGCCTACGACCAGTATTGGGAGCCAAATGCCCGCGTGACCATGGAAAACATCGGCGACACGCCAGTAGTTAATCCCTGGCTGCGGCGCGCCGGCACGATGGACACGCGAACACTCAAATCGATCGTCGCCGGAATTGTAAAGCCTGGCATGAGCGACAAGGAAAAGGCGCGGCGCATCTGGGAATTCGAAATCAACAATCGCTTTCACGCCACCACGCAGGACGATGAAGTTGCCGATGTCGTGAAGCGCGTCAACATCTACGGTTACACGCTCTGTTACGACGAGAGTAAGGACATCAGCGACCTGTGGCGCGCAGCCGGCCTGAAAGTACGCAAGGGATATCCAAATGGCCACAGCCTCGCGGAGGTTTACTATGACGGCGGCTGGCACGAACTCGACTCCGACGAGAGCATCATCTCTTTGCTGCGGGACAACGAGACGATTGCGTCCGAGTCCCAGATCGTCGCCGATCACGACCTGATGAAGCGCACCCACACCTACGGAGTGCTTGCGCCGGACAATAGGATGACTGATGAAGGCGGCGCGGCATTGCTCTACTGGGAGGGACCGCGATCCGGGGAGCAGCCGAGCCTCACAAAGCACAGCATGGATTTCACGCTGCGTCCGGGCGAGTCAATCACCTGGGCATGGAACCCGGCGGGCCGCTTCCATGCGATGCCGTACCCGTCCGATCCTGGCTCCAAGGACCCTAACCAATGGAACAAGCGCTGGAGGGTCATCGCTCACGCAATGGACGGCAACACGATATACGCGCCGGACTTGAGCAAGCAATCCACGCTTCAATATCTGCGAACCAGCGATGTAGAGCAACGGGAACCGGGAAAGTTTGGGAATGGTTTGTATTTGACCGGAAGCACAGGAACGATAGATGTGCCGATGAACACAGCCTATCCGGTAGTGGGTGGCAGACTTGTTGTCGATCTCGCGAGAAAAAATGTGGACAAGGACACAGTTGCGGCTTCGATCAGCTTTAATGGCGGCAAGACATGGAAAGACGTGCAGACCAGCTTTGCCAGCGACTTCGCTCGCATGTATGTGGACCTGAATCCATTCTTCCCGCGCACCGATCCAGCGCGCTACCACTACATCCTTCGCTTCACCCTTCACAGCGATTCCGACAAGCCTGAAGTCGCGCTGAAGGGGTTTAGTCTTCGTTCCACCCTGCAGATGGCTCCGCTGGCGATGCCCGGTTTAGTGCTGGGCGAAAACCATTTCATCTTCACCGACGATTCACCGGCTGCGCCCAAAGTGCGAATCACGCATGTCTGGAACGAGTGCGACGGTGATGTTGCCATTCCCGCTGCCCCCATCGGCGTCACGCCGGCCGAAGGCAAAACGTACTTAGGTACGCGCGTGAACTTCGTATGGCGTCCAGGCTCGGCTGCTGCCCCAGCGGATTACCAGTTTCAACTCAGCGAGTTTCCCGACATGCGTTGGCCATTGTCGCCGAATTTCAATAAGCTGATCAGCCGCACGGCCTACCAGGGCACGCCAACGTTTGAGCTGCCATATATCGGGCTGCTGAACCCCGGCCAGAAATATTACTGGCATGTTCGAGCACGCAGCCAGGACCATGTATGGGGGCCGTGGTCGAAGACATACGAATTCTCGGCGGTTGCACCCGCGGTTCCAGTCGATGTGAAAGCAAGCTTCAATCGCACGGCCCGCACAGTGCAACTTGCATGGCAGCGTGGAATCCACGGGACTTCGCCGATTGGCTATCGCATCTATGGCAGCGAAGAGCGCGGCTTTACCGCCAACGACAATCGCTATCAATACAACGACGGCCTCAAGGGGATCCAGTGGGCGCATGCGAACCTCTTGCTCGAATTGCACGGCACGAAACAATCCGTCTCGCTGCCGCGCTCTCTCTGGCGTCCGTATTATCGGGTGGTTGCAGTCGATCGCGACGGCCGGGTCAGCGGCCCATCCGCGCAAGCGGAACTGGATCATCCGCTGATTGTGACCGCAGAGTTGCCAGTCGCAACGCGTTCGCGTTTTTATCAGGCGCGAATCGCGACCAGTGCCTCGATCGGCTGTCTGATTTCCGCCGACGAGAACGGCAAGTCCTATCAGATGAAGTTTCGCCAGGGCGACAAGCTTGTCTTTCAGTTGACTGGCGCTCCGACCGGTCTTTCGATCGACAACCATGGCGTGATTTCCGGATTCATTGGAAATCCAAAGCAAGCGACGTACGATCTAACCATTGCAGTGAAGAACGGCACGAATGGCGCGGGCGATTCCATCCAGCTTCCGCTGACGATCGCTGCGAAGTAGCCCTATTTTGCCTTTGACATCTTGCACAAAAGCAGGAATTGTCGCCCTGAGCGGAACAAAGTGGAGCGAAGGACCTTGCGGTTATCTGGAAAAACGCGAGGTCCTTCGCGTTGCTCAGGATGACAGATTTGGGCAATTCAGGACCCAACAACGGAGCCGACAAATTCAACCAGTGGATAGCCCTGCTGCTTCCATCCATCGAAGCCCCCGCGCAATGGCCGGATTCGCTCAATCCCCAGCCGTCGCATCGCCAGCGCAACCTTCGCACTGGTCGCTTCGCTTGGGCAGGTGCAATAGAGCACAATGTCCCGATCGCGCGGAATCTCTAAATTGCGAGCAATCAGTTCGCTCGGCGGCACGCAGACCGCGCCCGGCAAAATTCTCGGGTCGGGCAGAATGTCAAGCGGATGACGCAGGTCGATGATGTACACATTGTCGCCGCGATCCATCATGGCCTTCAGCTCCATCGGTTCAATCCGTAGAGTCCGGATCTTGCGCAGAAAATTCCGTTGCCGCACCAGCCGCATAATCACGATCCCGATGACCACCAGAACCACGAGTGCCAATGCGGACCGGCCCATCCAATGCAGCACGGCACCGTCGCGTCGGATCGCATCGCCAAAGAACCGTCCCACCAGAACGAACGAGGTCACCCAGAAGAAAGTCCCAACCATGTCGTACAGGAAGAAGACCCGATATCTCATCTTGCTCTGGCCGGCCAGCGGAGCAGCCATTGTGTTCAAGCCAGGTATGAACTTCGCTACCAGCAGCGCAGCCGGCCCGTGCCGCGTCAGCAGATCTTCCGTCTTGCGCACGCAGGAGGCCGCTTCCAGAGAGAACTTGCAAATCCAGCGCGTTACTGTACTGCCATACCGTTCTCCCAACCGAAACCATACGAAGTCCGCGATTGCACATCCCGCCATCACCGCAAGAACTATCTTGCCGATCCCCATGTGATGCGTCGCGGTCAACGTTCCGGCAGCCAATAGAATGGGCGAACTGGGCAGAGGAACTCCCATTTGTTCCGCCAGGACCCAGCCGAACAGGATCCAGTAGCCGTAGTGGAGAAAAAGATGGACAGTGAAATGCATGGAAGATGGCCTCGCGCCTCGCACGGATTCAGAACCGAGAAAGCAGATTGGCAGTCGGTCTATCCAATCCTACGGACCTGTCATTCCGACCGAAGTCCGCAACGGGTCGCCGCGGCAACAAGCGAAGAGACCTGCTTTTCGCTATTGGTATCCCCGCAATCCGCTCTTGAAACCCGCACACTTTCAGATGTATCAATTACGGAAAAGCACCAGGCTTTTTACCGTGATCCACGCGGCGCAGATTCTTCAGTTGCCCCCAGGCGAAGTCGCCCAATAACTTGTTCTTGCCACCAGCCGAACATCCAGCGGCTGGCGCAACTTCACTCTAAGCAAATGCATGCCCGGTTTCTTGTTGGAAGGCTGAAAGCTGAGGATGTAACGATTGTGGGCCTGGTTCGCCAATGTTTCGATTTCGTTGTCGAGTTGCTTTCCGCTGTTAAATCTCATGTATTCGCCGCCGGTCATGCGGGGAATCGCAGCCGCGGCATTTTTGCGAAGCGCGGCAATCGCCATCTTCACCAGCGGAATCAATTGCGCGCCGCCGCCCTCTGGCGGAGAGAAATCGAACAGGTCCTCTCGCGCCGGGCTGAACGCCAGACTATAGACCACTGCGTCGCTCTGCCCGATTTTGCGCAGCACCGCCCGCATCGGCGTAACGCTGCCCTTGTCGCGGGTTTCGCTCAACAGCACAATGACGCGCAGGTTCCGCGCCGGTTCGTCCTGCAGCATATCTACTGCGTACCATACTGAATCCAGAATGGCAGCTCCGTCATCGCCCGGCTGGATGGATGCGATGGCATTCCGGACTGCGTTCGGGTCGCTGGTGAAATCCTCGATCATTCGCGGGCGGCTGTCGAACTCCACAACGGCGACGCGATGTTCGGTGTCGCCCGCCAGTGCGTCCACCATAGTCGCCAGACCGCGGTATTTATAGAACTCGCGCACGGCGGACCGACCCACCTGCACCAGCACCACAATCGAGATCGGCTGCCTGTAACTTTCCGGATCGAGTTGGATCTTCTGCTCAACCCCGTTGTCCGTGACCAGAAAATCCTTCGCGGTCAGGTTGAATACTGGCTCGCCAGTTTTGGTTTCAACCAGCGTCGGCACAAGCACCAGGTTGGTGCGGGCGCGCAGAGTAGGAATCTGCTGCGCCGGCGCGGATAGATGCAACCATGCCGAAAACGCCACAAGAATGCAACTTGCAAAGGAAAGGGGAAACCGTCGCCGCATCTTTCATTTCTACACCGCGCGCCCTCTGTATA
>JBOGLY010000295.1:0-5013 GCA_050746425.1 Acidobacteriaceae bacterium | reverse complement strand
CGGTACGCCGGAGGATGGAAACCGGCGGATTGCGCGGCGTCCGGAGCGCTAATCCTCGCAATCAACGTGGGCAGAGCTCCGAAACATCGTCCATAGGAACAATGCAAGTGCGCCGAAGTAGATGTGCGAGATAAGAAACGTCCAGCGCGTGAACATCAGCGGGGTAAGCGGCGCCCAGGAATCCGTCATCAGGAGAAAGACTCCAAGCAGAATCCAAAATATCCTCCACCGCTGAAACGCGAGCGGCATCCACAGCAGGAGTGCGAGGAAGAATACGCCGTAGTGGTGCTCCCAAACAATTGGCGAGGCCATGGTGGCGGCCATTGCAAACAATAAGAAGTCAGTTGTACCGCGAGAAATTCTTCGCCACGGCGGTATAGCAAGGGCCAGAAGCAAGATCACCGCGGAGGAGATCAGAGTGGCCAGGTAGATTGTTCGATTGTAGGGAGGATAGCCGTAGAACGAGGTGACGGGAGAGCCAATATGCATCACGCGATGCAGCAGCCCATTCAGCGATTGGTTCGTGGCCAGGGCATCACCGCGCCGGCTGAGATACTTCAGCACGTTCAGGTATTCCACGGAATTATGAAAGCCAAAAATGCCAACGGAAAGCGCCAATCCCGAAGCGAGGGTAATCAGCAGCGAGACTGCAAAGCTCCATTGGCGCCGCAGCAGCCCCCAAATGAGAAATAGACACATCTGAGGTTTCAGCCAGCAGGTGAGGCCGATCAGAATAGCTGGAGAAACGCGCGCGCCGCGCAACCAGAGAAGCACGCTGGAAATCAGCAGAAAATTCAGCAGCGTTTGCACCTGGCCCAGGTTGTAGGCATGGATCAGCGGCAGGAAGACGAGAACCAACGCCGCGATCAGGGCCCGAATTTTCCAGCGTTCAATTGCGGTGGAATTGGCGATTGCTCGCGCTGGGAACAGGCGTAGCAGAAATTCTCCCGCAACGGCCATGGTTCCAAGCAACGAGAGAAGCAGCATTGCGTTCATTGCCACTTTTGGCGGGATGCGGAGGTGTGCCGCCGATTGCCATGCGCGATACAAAAGAAGCGATGTAGGCGGATAGATAAAACGGATGCCGCGCTGGAAAAACACAGTTTCGTAGATCGCGTTTGGATGCTGCCGCCAAGCCAGATCGCCTTCCGCCATATAGTAGGAGGAATCTTTGCCTACCCGCAGGAGCAGAGAATCTTTTGCGATCCTCAACACACTGCCGGAGTGGAATCGCGGCGCGACAGCAATCAGCAGCGCCTCAAAAAGCAACACCAGTCCGAGAAACAGCGCGAGTTTCCGCGTCAGTCGCGAAAGTGAAACAAGCTGTGTGTGGTCATCCATGGGCGCTGTGGGAAGGCTACCGTTACTGCGCTGCCGCTTCACTGCGTTCCGCTCCGGGCGACAAATTTCGCGTCGCCCCGGCATTTAACTGCCGTTACAGAGTGTATTGGTTGCTGTTCTTCTCTTCCTGCCGCTCCAGCGCCAGTTCAATCAATCGGTCGATTAGCTCACGGTAAGACAGTCCGCTGGCCTGCCAGAGCTTGGGATACATGCTGATGGCGGTGAATCCCGGCAAGGTGTTCACCTCATTCAAGAAGATTTTTCGCGGGCGCGTGCCGGTTGACGAGGCAGGGTCCATCAGGAAATCCACCCGGGCCATGCCGGCCAGATCGCAGGCGCGAAATGCGTCGATCGCCATCTGTTGCACGCGCTTTGTTTCCGCCTTTGTAATTTTTGCGGGAATTATGAGTTGCGATCCTTCGCTGAGATACTTGGCCTCGTAATCGTAAAACTCCTTGGACGGCACCACTTCGCCTACGACAGAGGCCTCGGGCGAATCGTTGCCCAACACGGCCACTTCGAACTCACGGGCTTTTCCACGCTTGCCGCCGATGCTCAACTCAATCACGATCTTGCGATCGAAGCTGGCGGCCAGATCGATCGCCGCGCTGAGTCCCTTGCGGTCGTGCGCTTTACTGATTCCGACTGAGGAGCCGAGATTCGCGGGTTTGACAAACATGGGATAGCGCAGCGCTGTCTCTACGCGTTCCAGCGTGCGGCGGGAACTTTTCCGCCAGTCACTGCGCAGCAGCGTGATATGTTTTGGAATCGGCAGTCCAGCGGCGGAAAAGAGCCTTTTCATCACATCTTTGTCCATGCCTGCGGAAGAGCCGAGCACGCCTGAGCCGACGTAGGCAATGTCCGCGAGTTCCAGCAGCCCCTGGACGGTGCCATCCTCACCGAAGGTGCCGTGCAGGACCGGAAAAATGACATCCACGTTGAGAGACCGCTCCGCGCTGGCGCGCAGCGTGGCGAGCGCGCTTCCGGAATCCGCGGCGGAGGACGGCACAGGCTGGACCATTACTTCCTGGCCGTGCTCCAGCAAAGCGGCGCCGGGAGTCGCTTCGGGGTCGCCCGCCCGAAGATGCTGTGGCCCAGGTACGGACGCGGGCAGCAGTTGGGCCGCATCGTTGGCTGTGAGCCAGCGGCCATCCCTTGCGATGCCGATCAGATGGACATCATACTTATTGCGATCGATAGCCTGAAGAACAGATGCGGCCGACAGCAGCGAGACTTCATGCTCGCCGCTGCGACCGCCGAAGAGAATGCCTACGCGCAGTTTTCTCATGGGAAGTAGATGAAGGTTCAGTGTACTGCCAGGAACGCGGCTTGCCGCCATTCAAAACGGCGGAGTAGTCCGAGAAAACACCCGTCCGGAACAAATGCAGCCTGCGATGGACGTGTGAGGAATTGTGAACTTTCTCGACAGCAGACGGCATCCATATGGATAGAGAGAAGATAAAGGTAGAGGAGGGCTACGGCAATGAAGGAAAGAACATTGGGAATGCGCCTGAAGGTTTCAGAGTTGGGCCTGGGTTGCATGGGCATGTCCGATTTTTACAGCGGACGCGAGAGGGACGAGGATTCGATTGCGGTGATTCATCGGTCGCTGGAGTTGGGGATCAATTTTCTGGACACCGCCGATATTTACGGGCCGCACACGAACGAAGTGCTGGTCGGCAGGGCGATACGAGGCTGGCGGGACAGGGTGGTGCTGGCGACTAAGTTTGGCATTATGCGCGATGAGAAGACCGGCGCGCCGGCGGGAGTGAATGGACGACCCGAGTATGTAAAGCAGGCGTGCGAGGCGAGCCTGCACCGGCTAGGCGTGGACACGATCGATCTTTACTATCAGCATCGCGTCGATCCGAACGTTCCCATAGAAGAAACTGTTGGGGCGATGGCGGATCTGGTGCGAGATGGCAAGGTGCGGTACCTGGGCTTGTCCGAGGCTTCGCCGGCGACTTTGCGGCGGGCCGCGGCGGTACATTCGATCGCCGCATTGCAAACGGAGTACTCCCTGTGGACGCGCGACCCGGAGGATGAAGTGCTGGCAACCTGCCGTGAGTTGGGCATTGGCTTTGTTGCCTACAGTCCGTTGGGGCGCGGATTTCTTACCGGCCGCTTCCGCAGGTTGGAAGACCTATCGGCAGACGATTGGCGACGCAATTCTCCACGGTTTCAGGGCGAGAATTTTGCAATCAATCTTGAGCTGGTAAGAAAGGTCGAGGAACTGGCCCGGGAAAAAGGATGCACTGCATCCCAGTTGGCGCTGGCGTGGGTGCTGGCGCAGGGAGAGGACATTGTTCCCATCCCTGGTACCAAAAGGTTGAGCTACCTGGAAGAAAATGTCGGCGCGGTGAAGGTGCATCTGACCGCGGCGGATATGGAGCGGATCTCCGAAGCGGCGCCCCAGGGAGTTGCGGCGGGACAGCGCTATGCCGAAGGCGCCATGCAGCTGGTCAACGGATGATCGAGCTGGTCACATCGAGAACGTCAAGTCCTGAATCGCGCATTGGCTATTGCTCCGACCTAAACCCATGGAGCAGGGTGCCCCCATTCTAGCCGCGTACTTTGCGGCTAGAGTGGGATTCGCGAATCCCACTCCAATCAGGCCGGATCAATAATGGACGGCTTTGCGTCTCCGCGTATGCGTCGTGTGAGCTGGAGTTTCGTTGGCCGTTTCCGCCATTGCCTGGTCGATGATGGAATAGAGTTGATTGGGATTTACCACCTCGACATACGGGGTACCTTTGGTCTGGTTGGTGACCACCCAAATGGTGGGAGTGTGCTGAATGCCGACGCGCTGGCCGAGGGCGTAGTCGGCTTTCACCTCCGCCGCGAGCTTGCCTTGCGGGTCGATCACAAATGGAAATCCAATGCCATGCTGTTGGGCGAAGTTTTCCGCAAACGTCCGCAACTCCGGCTTGGTCTCAATACTGCGCTGATTGGCAAATACTGCATTGCGAAAATCGTCGCCCAGCTTCTTCGATTTGGTATCGAACCAGCGCGCGTCCACTGCGGCCTGGAAGCTCCAGGCATGGAAGGGCAGCGGGAAATCGTAGCGAATCCATGGGATGCGGTACTTTGCGACTGCTCCCATCAATATTGGATTTACGAAAGCGCACTCCGGGCATTCCATATCGTCGAACTCCACGATGGCCACCCGTGCTCCGGGAGGCGGCTTCAGAACGGATGCATCGTGGACTTGGGTGGGAGAGGCGGTCTGCGCACGAAGAACAGGAGCGGCCACCATAAATGCCGCGAGCAGAAAGAGAGCAAAAATTCTTTTCAAGAAGACCTGCTGAATCGCTGGTTGCGACGTAGTTATTATTTTACGTCTTCGGCATCGATATTTTCATGAAACCAGTTAGCTCCGTTCGCCAGGTCAACGGAGTCGGGCCAGGTCCTAGAAGCTGTCTATAAACTGGAACTCCGATGGCGACGACTGGTATGAGACCCGCCTCGAAGCGGGTCTCACGCGCCACGCCAACGCGAAATTGCATATTATGAGACAGCTTCTAATGCTGCGGAGTAGTTTTCTGTGCTGAGGGTTGCGACGCTTTGGATTCTGGTTTGGTTTTTGCCGTCGCGTGGGCGGACTTGCGATGGCGAGTTGCACGTCTCCTGGTTTCACGCCGGGCATCGTTGTCGATCACGATGGTTCTTGCG
>JBOGLY010000294.1:0-5025 GCA_050746425.1 Acidobacteriaceae bacterium | reverse complement strand
AAGCAGAACCCAACAATCCTGACGTTCACGCTTTATTGTCAGCAATTGCGCTCAGGCGCGGACAAAGGGACGAAGCGGTGGCTGAGATTCGTCGCGCCCTGGAGCTGGCGCCTAAGCGAGCGGTGTTTTACCAGGACCTGGCACTGCTTCAATCCGGCGACCCCACCCAAGCATCGTCCGTCGAGGACAATCTGAAAAAGGCAATCGCTCTCGATCCCAAGTCAGTGAACACGAAGCTGTCGCTTGTATCTTTCTACATTAAGAACAAACGCTGGACTGAAGCCGAGATGGTCAGTCGAGCGGCGATCGCCACCGATCCGAAGAGCATTCCCGCTCGCGTGTCACTCGCCCAGGTATTTCTTAGCCAGGGCAATCAGCCCAAGGCCGAGGATGTGCTTCGCAAGGCGTCGCAGGACCTTGCCGACAACCCGCAGGGAGCCAGCATCCTTGCAGACTACTACGCGTCTTCCGGACAAATGGACAAGGCCAGGGCAGAGTTTAGTCGCGTGGCCCCTAAGTTTCCCAAAAATGTAGCGCTCCAGGAAGAATACATTCGGGTTCTTCTTCAGGTTAAGGACTACACCACGGCAAAATCCGCGGTCGGCGCGTTGTTGAAGACGAACCCCAAGGATCCGGGAGTCGCGGCTTTGAACGGAATCGTGCTGCTCAACAACGGGGACGCGAACGATGCCGTCGATGCGCTTATCGACGGCGCCAAAAATTTCCCGCAGGATGCGTTCATCCAATTCTGGTTGGGCAAGGCGGCGCTGGCTAAAGGCGACATTGCTCTGGCGGAAAAAAGCTTTCGGGAGACGGTAAGGCTCAAGCCGAACGCAATGGACGCGCTCGAGGAACTGGCTCGAATCGCGGCCCAGCAGGGCGACACAAATCTGCTGGCCGAGGTGGCTGGAAAGGCAATCGCCGCCGCGCCTCGCTTTCCCGACGGCTATGTATGGCGTGCCATGGCGGAGGTCAGGCAGAATTCGCCGGACAAAGCTGAAGCCGACCTGAAGACCGCAATCGGCGTCTCTCCGCACGGCGCGCCGGCGCATATCCAGCTTGCCAAACTTCAGTTCGCTCAGAAGCGCTTTCCCGAAGGCATGTCATCGCTGGAACAGGCCTTGCAATACGACGCCAATTCCGTCGAAGCCATGCGCCTGGAAATCGGGTACTATCTTTACAAAAAACAGCCGGAAAAAGCCCTGGGCCGTTTGAATTCGCAAATTAAGATCAGCCCCACAAATAGCGGACTCTTCGATCTGCTGGCCCAATTGCAAATTCAGGAAAAGAACATCGTCCAGGCCGCCTCGGCTGCCCAGAAAGCCATGCAATTGAATCCTGCTGACCGCACTGCCGCGATGCTGTTCGCGCAGATTGAGGTGCAGCGCGGACAGACTGCCAACGCTCTAAACACATGGAAGCAGTGGTCGGTTGCGCATCCAAAAGATGCGGGCGCGGTTGCATTTCTTGGGATGATCGAGGAAGCGAGTGGGAATTCTCAGATGGCGGAGACCGACTACAGAAAATCTCTGGACATCCAGCCTCAGCAGCCCATGGTGGCGAACAACCTCGCATACCTCATGCTGCAGAACGGCGAAAACGTGGATGTCGCCCTTTCGCTTGCGCAAACCGCGCGACAGGGCCTGCCAAACTCGCCTTCTTCCGCGGACACGCTGGCTTGGGCCTACTACTACAAAGGCACCTACGAATTTGCGCGCGACTTGCTGGAAGACGCGCTCAAGACAGACCCCAACAATGCGACCATGCAATATCACCTGGGAATGGTGTACAGCAAACTTCGCGACAAGAACGATGCGACCATTCACCTGAAAAAAGCTTTGTCTCTGGGTCACGATTCCCAGACCGCGAAAGAGGCACAGGCGGCACTGCAACAATTGAGTTAAACGCTGCGGGAAGCAGATACGACGGCCGCAGGCGCGGCACGCAATTTGGTTGTAATCGCGCATCGATCCACCGATGCCTGACAGAAACTGTACGCACCCATGGATCGGAACTGATACCGGCATGTCCAACAGTAAAACAATCGCGAAGAATACTGGCTGGTACGGCCTCGAGAACGCAATCAGCTTCATCGTCACCATATTTACTTCAATCGCGATCGCCCGCACCCTAGGCCCATCCAAGATGGGCTACATCATCTATGTTTTCTGGATCGCATCGATCGTAGCCAGCTTGGGCGGAATGGGAATTCCGGCAACCACGCAGAAATATATGGCGGAATTTCTCGGCATGGGCGACCGGGGCACCGCGCGATACATTTATTTCCGAACTCTCTTTTTGCAGATTGGCCTGGCGACCCTGGCCACCGGCGGCATCGTCGCGTGGGTATTGATGGATACTCCTCGCCCCTACGTTCTGGCCTCGATCCTGGTGGCGCTTAGCATCTGGCCTTCGATGGTCAACTTCATCTCGGCGCAGGCCAACGTTGCCGCGGAAGATTTGATGGCCAATCTTCCCGCTTCCGTTATTTCCATCGTTGCTTTCTTCCTCGCAATCGCAGGCACCGTGATATTCAACTGGGGCGTCGTCGGCGTCGGCGCGGCAATGTTGGTCATGCGGACCGTCGATTTCCTGGTCCGGTTCTTTCCAGCCATGAGGCGCATTCTCGCTTGGGAAACCACGCACATTTATCCAGTGGGACTTGGCAGCCGCATGATTAGCTTTGCATGGCAAAGCGTCGCCAGCATGGTTGCGGCCTTGATCGTGTGGGACCGTTCGGAATTTTTCCTGCTGAAGCACCTCTGTTCGGATATCCGTCAGATAGCTTTCTACTCGGTTGCGTTCAGCATGGCGGAACGGCTGCTGATCAGCGCCACGGTTTTCGGGTCGGCTGCCAGCGCGACCATCTTTGCTCAGTACGGTCGCGACAAATCCAAGGTCCCGGACATTGTCGCTTCCACGTTTCGCTATCTGGTGCTCACATCCGTTCCGCTTCACGTTATTTCCGCCGCTCTCGCGGTGCCGGCTTTGCTCCTTCTCTATGGCAATCAGTACAAAGGCGCGGCCACGGTTGTCATGCTGGCTCCTTTGCTGTGCCTCCCCAAAGCTTTTCTCAGCCCGGTGCAGAGCCTTTTGCAAAGTGCGGAACGGCAGAGCTATGTCATTGCCTCAACGATATTCGCGGGCGTTGTCGATATCGGAGTGGCTTGGTATCTGATACCAGCGCACGGCGCAGTAGGCGCGTGCATCGGCAGCGGAGCAGCGCAGGCGATGGCCGTCGGAACCATGTGGGCGGTCGGCATTCATCTGTACAAGGTAAAACTTCCCTGGGTGCTCGTCGCGAAGATCGCGTTCATCAGTGTGCTGGCATCCCTGACCGCGCATTTTATTGCCGTGCGGGTTTCTCCATTATGGGCGGTATTGTTGGGAGGAAGCGCTTCACTGATTGTTCTTTTCGGGTTGATCTACCTTATGCGCGTGCTGGAGCCGAAAGATCACGCCCGCTTCAGCATCCTGACCCAGGCCCTCCCTAATCCGATCAGGGGACGGGTAGACAGTGTCCTCTCTGTAATGGTTCACCAAGGACCGGCGTCTGTCACGCCGGCAAAGGTTTAAGAGGATGAATAAAGACATGGACGGACGTGTAATGGAAGCGATATTCGGGGCCTCTTCGAATGCAAATGTCCAGGCACGGCAACGAATTTTGCTGCCGAGAGAATTGATCATGAATTGCCATCGGCTACCGCTGCTTGGCATAGTTTTCTGTGTTGCGATGACTTTTGCCGGGCTCGGCCAGGTTGCAGTGGCGGCAAGCTCGCAGAATCTAACTCCGTCCAAACCGATATCGATTGCAATCACCCAGCCGAAGTATGGCTTCAATGTTCTGCCAGGAAGCGTGCGCCGCATCTATGCCACCGTAACCGGCGGAACGACGAATGCGGTCAACTGGTCGGTCGATGGCGGCGCGACTCTGTCGGCGACCACAGGCCATTGGGTCGATGTGACCGCTCCGGCGTCGGGGAGCCATTGCTCGATCAAAAACGTGGGCGACAACGCTTTTGCCATTGGCTCTGCCTCGCAATTCACGATCACGGCGACTTCTGCTGAGAACCCGGCGGCAACCTTTTCAATCACTGTGAACGTCTGCAAACCTGCTGTTACAGTTGCGGTGGTGCCTTTCTACACAACACTGTATTCCGGCCAGCAAGCCGACATTCAGGCCTTTGTCTGGGGATCGTCGAATCCGAATGTGACCTGGGCATTGACCGCGCAGCCGAGCGGCGACGACGGAAAAATCACCGACTCGACCAATATGGACACTATCTTCTCAGCCACGGTGGCCGGACGTTATACCTTGACCGCAACCAGCGTCGCCGACACTAGCAAAGCTAATTACGCTACCGTTTACGTAACCGGCCACACGATGCCATATCAAGTAACACCGTCAAAAACCATGCCGGTCGATTGCACTGTCGATCCCGCCTTGAAGGGGAAGACCTACGATGTGGGACCATCGCAGCATTACAAAACCATCGCATCAGTCCCGTGGCCGAATTTGAGGCCCGGATCGACCGTCCGCATCCACAACGAGGACACCACTGGAGCCAATCCAACCACATATCACGAATACTTCCAGATCGTAGGACACGCCACCCGCACCCAGCCAATCCGCGTCTGTGGCGTGCCCGATGCCAAAGGCAATTTGCCGGTCATCGACGCCGCTAACTCGACCGGGCGCTCGGACGTGAGCACCTATTCAGCCGGCTACACCGCAGTCGGCATCGGCAAGACTGGATGGGCTGGCCTCTACACCGGATCCTGGAGCGGAGCGCAATACCTGATTGTCGAGGGATTGAAGATCCAAAATGTAAAGTCTCCGAATCCCTATACCAGTCCGTCGGGGGCAGCCAAGAGATGGGTCGTGGGAGCGGCCTGCATTCGACTGTTTCCCAGCATGGATACAGTGGTCAGAGGCATCGACGCCTATAACTGCGACAATGGCTTCTTTGCCGACTTCAATTCCAATAATGGCTACGCTGTCGTAGCGAACACGCTGTATGGAGG
>JBOGLY010000293.1:0-5027 GCA_050746425.1 Acidobacteriaceae bacterium | reverse complement strand
ATCTCGATGGCGATCGCTTCCGGCCTTTGCGGACTGGGCGAGGGTTATGCGGTGGGATCTTCCTCGCTGGCAATCGCTCGGAACCCAGGAGCGCGGCCGGCGATTTTCCTGTTCCTGGTGCTGGGCCTGGCCTTTATTGAGTCGCTGGCGCTGTTCACTTTTGCCATCATCTTTATCAAGGTAAAGTAAGGTAATTCAAGTTCAACGCAAACAGCCTCCTGACAGGGAGGCCGTTTGTGTTTCTTGCGCGTTGCGATGTGAGATTCATGGGGTATGTCGTCGCTGGAACACCCGCGGGGTTGGGATTTATATTGCTGTTTTGGTGCGTCAACAGGAAGCAGAAACGCCTCAGCAGGTCAGCCCAATGATCGCAGGCGTTGGCAGGCTTCAGCCAAGTCCTCTGGCTTTTTTGCGTAGCAGAATCGCATCAGATTCTCGCCGCGTCCGCCGGTAAAAAACGCGCTGCCGGCCACCGCCGCCACTCCAGTGCTGGCCAGAAGATTGCGCGCCTTCTGCTTCGCTGTTGCGCCCGGCAGGCGACTCACGTCGGCCAGAATATAGTAGGCGCCGTCGGGGATCGATGGCGTAAGGTCCGCAGCTTGCAACGCTGCCACGAGTTGATCCCGCTTCTGCTCGTATTCCCTCGCCAGATCGAGATAGTAGCCCGGCGGCAGTTGCAACAAGCCGGCTGCGGCACCGTATTGCAGCGGTGCGGGCGCGCATACGTAGGCGACGTCGTGAAAATATCCGATGGCTGGAATCCACTTTGGATCGGCGGATAAGTAGCCCAATCGCCAGCCTGTAATGCTGAAGGTTTTCGAGAACCCGGAGATGGTAATGGTGCGCTCGGCCATGCCGGGAAGCGATGCGAAACTGATGTGTTTCACGCCGCCGCAAAGAAAATATTCGTAGATTTCATCCGTGATCACGAACAAATCGTGCCGCTCGGCAATTCGTGCAATTGCCTCCAGTTCCTCGCGTCGAAATACCTTGCCCGACGGATTGCATGGTGTGTTGACGACGATCGCGCGCGTCTTTGCGGTAATGGAATGCTCTAGCCGGTCAATGTCCAGCGTCCAGTCAGGCGCGTCCAGCAGGACGGTGACCGGCGTCAGCCGTTGGGCCAACAGGGTGTTCCAGTGATAACCGTAGAAGGGCTCGAATAGCAAGACTTCATCTCCTGGATTGAAGACCGCCATGCAGGTCGCTAGAAATGCGCCCGTTGCCCCGGAAGTAACCAGAATGCCAGATTCTGGATCGGTGATCAGCCCGTTGTAATCCACCAATTTTCGGGCGATCTCCGCGCGCAACTTAGCAATGCCATCCAGCCGCGTATAGATGTTCCGCCCATTGATCATGGCGGCAACGGCGGCCTCGACCACAGCCGCAGGCGGGTCGATATCGCAAACGCCCTGGGCCAGATTGATGCCGTGAATCCGATCGCTTTCGACCGACATGGCGCGAATCTCCGACTGCACGAGGTTCGCTGAAATTTCGCTGGTGCCGAGCTTCGCGGGAGGGGCAGCGTTGTTTGCGGTTGGGCGCGACATGAACTCTTCTAGTTTAAGGCATTTTTACCGTTGCAATAGGCGAGAGGTCAAGACTCGCAGCGAGATGGCCGCTCCATAATTTTGCGCGATTTGTGGGTAAATTCATCATATTTTCACTTGAATGCCTTACAAATGAGGCGTGTTACGAACAGCGGTCGCGACCTGGACCGAATTTGATTCCGACAGGTATGAGGGAAATTTCAATGCTACGTCGACTTCTTGCGCTGGGTCTGATTGCGACGGCAAGCGCATTTGCGCAGCAAATTTCACTTACCGGCGCAGGATCGACGTTCGCCTATCCGCTGTATTCCGCATGGGCCGACCACTATCATCAAATCCATCCAAACATTGAAGTCAACTATCAGTCCATCGGCTCTGGCGGCGGCATTCGCCAGCTTATCAACGGAACGGTGATCTTTGGCGCGACCGACGGTCCGATGACGAACGCGGAATTGGCGGAGGCGCAGGAAAAACGCGGCACTGCAATTTTGCATTTTCCGACCGCTCTGGGAGCGGCGATGCCGTCCTATAACATTCCTGGCGTGACCGCCACATTGAAATTCACTGCGACCGCTTTGGCGGGCATTTTTCTGGGGAAGATCACGAAATGGAACGATCCTGCGATTCAGGGACTGAATCCGGGCGTGAAGCTGCCGGACTCCAATATTGTCGTGATCCATCGCTCGGACGGTTCGGGTACCACCTACGCCTGGGCCGATTACCTATCCAAGGTGAGTCCCGAGTGGAAGAGCAAAGTTGGAGTGGGGACATCAGTGGACTGGCCCGTGGGTCTGGGCGGAAAAGGAAATGAAGGCGTTTCCGGTTTGATCCGGCGGATCCCCAATTCTATTGGCTATATTGAACTGATCTACGCCATTCAGAATCACATCTTATACGGCGACGTACAAAACAGATCTGGCAACTTCATCAAAGCGGACTTGAATTCTGTGACGGCTGCCGCGGCTGGGGCAATCAATAACATGCCGGCGGATTTTCGCGTTTCCATCACGAACGCACCCGGTGCGAATGCCTATCCGATCTCCACGTATACATGGCTGTTGCTTCCGGAAAAACTGAACGACATGACAAAGGCCAGGGCGCTTAAAGAATTTGTGCGTTGGGGTTTGACGACTGGCCAGCAATATTGCGCCCCTATGTCTTATGCGCCGTTGCCGGCTGCTGTCGTGCGGATGGAGTTGCAACAAATGAAGAAATTGCAATATTAGCGTTGCTAAACGGTTAGGTGCACTGGATGTCCAACATCGTACACATCACCCCTGAAGCTCCGTTTCAGTCCAGGGGACTGGACAAGAAGCAGACCTGGTGGGAACGTCTGCGAAAAGGCGATGAGGTCGCGCACCTCATTACCCTGGCGGGCGGATGGTCGATCCTCGTCATCACTGTTCTTCTGGTGCAACACCTGTGGGTCTATTCGCGCCTTTCGCGGCATGCTTTCGGCTGGCATTTTCTGGTCAGCAGTAAATGGGACCCGGTTAGTGGAACCTTCGGAGCATGGCCTTTTGTCTATGGCACGATAGTGACATCGTTGCTGGCGCTGGCAATTTCCATTCCTATCGGGCTGGGCTCGGCCATCTTTCTGGCGGAGTTCGCCCCGCGAAAACTCTCGAACATCCTCTCTTTCCTGGTCGAACTGCTCGCGGCGGTGCCAAGTGTCATTTACGGATTGATCGGCATCTTCCTGCTGATTCCAGTGCTGTTTACGGCGATGCCGTATTTTCAGAAATATTTCGGCTGGATTCCTATCTTTAACGGGATGTTCTACGGCGTCAGCTATTTTTCCGCCTCGATCGTGCTTTCCGTTATGGTGGTTCCATTCATCATTTCTATTTCGCGCGAAGTTCTTATCGCAGTACCCGTGTCCCAGCGCGAAGCAATGATGGCCCTGGGCGCGACCAAGTGGGATGTGACGTGGCGCGCAGTGGTTCCATACGCGCGGCAGGGCATCATGGGCTCCATATTTCTTTCGCTGGCGCGTGCGCTGGGCGAAACCATGGCCGTCACTATGGTGATCGGCAATGTAGCGCAGGTGTCGACTTCCCTGATGGCTCCCGGCTACACAATTGCGGCGGTGATCGCCAATGAATTTACCGAAGCGACGGGCGATCTGTATCTTCACGCTTTGATTGAGCTTGGCCTGGTGCTGTTTGTGGTCACAATGATCTTTAACGCGTTGGCACGGCTGTTGATGCTGACGATGAAAGGTCACGAGGTTGTCGGATGAGGAGCTTCTACCAACGCGCTTCCTATCCGCCGCTATCTCGCAAGATCATGAACGTGGTCATGGTGGTATTGACCGGCCTCTGCACCGTGCTTGTGCTGGCCGTGCTGTTGACCATTCTGGGATATCTGCTGTGGAAGGGCGCAAGCTCGCTGAACATCGCATTTTTTACGAAAATTCCCGCGCCGGTCGGGCAGCCGGGCGGCGGGGTGGAGAACGCAATTGTAGGTACGTTGAAACTACTGGCACTGGCCACGGTAATTGGCGTACCGATAGGGTTGCTCGGCGGGATTTATCTGTCTGAATTTGCCGGCAGGTTCTCGGCATTCACCATTCGATACAGCACGGACCTGTTGAACGGCGTACCTTCAGTCGTCATGGGGATTTTCGTCTATACCCTTGTAGTGTTGCCGATGCATCATTTTTCCACGCTGGCGGGTGGCATTGCGCTCGGTATCATGATGATTCCAATCGCTTTGCGCAGCACGGAAGACTTTCTTCGAGCTGTGCCACGCAGCCTTCGAGAAGGCGGGTTGGCGCTGGGTGCAAGCAAGTCGGAAACAATCCTTACGATCGTTATCCCGGCAGCGATTTACGGCATCATGACGGGAATTCTACTGGACATTGCGCGGGTTGCCGGAGAGACTGCGCCTTTGCTGTTTACCGCCTTTGGAAACCTTTTCGACAGCCGGGGATGGTTGCAGCCAACCTCGTCCCTGCCCGTCGTCATCTACAACTACGCCATCTCGCCGTACGACGTATGGCACCGGCAGGCATGGGCAGCGGGCTTCGTGCTACTCTCAGGATTGCTTGCCCTCAGCATAATTTCCCGATTGATTTTGGCTCGAGGCAAAAGAATATCGCATGGATAATCGGCAATCAGCGACGACGATCTCGATCAAGCCATTTGACCTTAGCCAGCTTTCAAAGGCCCATGAAGTGCGTTTTGCAACGGATGAACTGCTAGATGAAAAGTTGCCGTGGCCGCAGTTCACGGTGACCGACCTGAATTTTTTTTACGGTCACCATCAGGCACTCAAAGACATCAATCTAATTGTTCCGAACAAGCGCGTCATGGCGTTTATCGGCCCCTCCGGGTGCGGCAAGACGACCCTTCTTCGGACCTTCAACCGCATGAACGAAACCATACCGGGCACACGGGTTGAAGGCAGCATACGTCTGGGCGACAAGGACCTTTTCAGTTTCCCGGCGACCCGGTTGCGGCGCGTTGTGGGAAT
>JBOGLY010000292.1:0-5034 GCA_050746425.1 Acidobacteriaceae bacterium | reverse complement strand
CTGTCTAGCCTTGTTGAAATCATTCACAAAACCAGCAGTTGTCGTCCTGAGCGAAACAAAGTGGAGCGAAGGACCTGGCGGCTTTCCGGCGAAACGCGAGGTCCTTCGCGTTCCACCCCAGCGAGCACAAATCGCTCGCCGGGGACCCCGGTTTGCTCAGGATGACAGATTTATTCGTGGGGCGAGTTCCAAGATTTGCCCGGCCATCGGAATTCTTCTATTTCTTTCGGGCAATTGCTCTACCACGCTGCGGGCGCAAAAGTTGGCTAATGCTCCCTCGGCGGTGATGTTGGCAAAGAACATCCGGCGGCAAAATGCGGAGGATTCTCCGGTCGCTCCTCATGCGGCGGCGATGCCCGGCGATGCGTTGCAATCGACATTGCTACCAGATTCGCCGCAAGACGACGGTGAGAGAATTGCTACGACCATCCCAGCGCAACTGACGTTGCGCGAGGCGGAACAGATTGCGATCCACAACAATCCGCGCATCCACGTGGCGCAGTTGCTGGCGCGCGCTCAGCACCAGGTATTTCGCGAGACGCGATCGGCGTACCTGCCGCAGGTGCAGGCGGGAGCCGTGGCCGCGAAAGCAAACAGCGGAAGCCGGTTTACCTTCGATGGACTGCGGTCGACACGTTTAATCACGCACGCCGGCGGGGGGCTGGATTTTCACCAGTTGCTGACCGATTTTGGCCACACTGCAAACCTGATTGCATCCTCCAGGCTCTACGAGAAAGCGCAAAATGCGCAGGCCATGGCGAGCACGCTGGACATCGTGCTGATTACCGACCAGGCGTTTTATAGCGCGGTGGAAGCACAGGCGACGATGGCAGTGGCGAAGCAGACCGTCGCCACGCGGCAGACCACCGACCGGCAGATTGCCGAGCTTACAAGAAACAAATTGCGCTCCACCATCGACCTGGCATTCGCAGAGGAAAACCTGGCGCAGGCAAAACTGCTGGCTCTCGATGCCGAGACGCAATACAACAGCGACTTGAATGCGCTGACTTCGGTGCTGGGTTTCGACCGGCCTATGAATTACACGCTGGTCGAAAGCGGAAGCGCAATTGCCGCGCCGCCGCCGGATGAGGACCGATTGACGCGGACGGCGCTGAAGCAAAGGCCGGACCTGATGGCGCTCGATTACGACCAGCGGGCGGCAAAAAAATATACGCGCGCGGAATGGGAGCAATTGTTGCCCACCCTCAGCACGGTGGCGGTGGTGGGCGGCACGCCGGTTCGCAACGATCAATATTTCACCACCAGTTGGTTTGGCGCGATCGGCGCCGATCTGGAAGTGCCGGTCTTCAGTGGATTTCGCTATACCGCCGAAGCGCACGAGGCGGAAGACCGCGCGAAGGCATCGCAGGAAAACCTGCGCGATCTGCGCGACCGCGTAGTCCGCGACGTTCGCGACGCATGGCTGCAGTGCAATACTTCATACCAAAAGATTGCGGTGACACAGCAGATGCTCGAAGCCTCGAACATGGGTCTCAAGCTGGCGCAGGCGCGATACAAGCTTGGGCTCAGCTCCATTGTGGAGCTAAGCCAGTCGCAACTGGAGCAGACCCAGGCGTCGATTGAAAACGTCAATGCGCGATACGAGTACCAGCTTTCGCTCGCGGCGCTGAATTACCAGCTCGGCAATTTGCCGTAGCGTCAATTCGCCGTTGTAGGAAAACGCCGCCGATTCCCAAGTCTCTAGGACGCTCAACCCACTCAAGCCAACACACGGCTTGAATGGGCCAACCCTCGCGTCTCCGCATCCTGATCCAACCAATAGCGCAATTCATCTGCCGTTCATCTTCTGTTAGCAGAATGTTCACGCAGAGTTGTAAGACTAATCGCGTTCGAATGAAGGCTCGGCCAGCGAGTGAATTTCCTTGAATCAGGAGCGGGAGGCTGGATGACAGGCGGACGGGAAAAAGTAAGGGCGATGATCTTTGCGTGCTGTGTTGCAATTGTGCCGGTATCTTTACACCCGCAATCGAGTATCGACGCGAACGCATCGGCGGCGACTGCTCATAAGGAGAGCGCGAAGAGTGCTGTGCCGCATCCGGATGCGATTCGCTACAGGGGCATTGCGATTTCGCCGAAGGGCAGCTTTCTGGCGGCTGAAACCGTTTGGCGCAGCGGCGCTACTGGCGGTGGTCTGAACACGGCCTTCACGGGAGTTCCTCTACAGCACTCGCCAGCCGCGCAGTTGAGCGAGTTTCAGGGCACCGGTCGTCAATCGCGCATCGCGCTGAAAGCCACCGGCAAGTTGGCGAGCATGACGATGACCGGCTACTACGAAATGGACTGGCTGGGCACCGGCATCACGTCGAACAACAACCAATCGAATAGCTACGTCGTACGACAACGGCAATTATGGGCGGACGCCAAACTGACCAACGGTTGGGACTTTTCCGGCGGCCAGGGCTGGTCGTTGGCGACGGAAACCAGGCAAGGACTGACCCGAGGAACGGAAGTCCTGCCGTCTACCATCGATCCGCAGTACGAAGCCGGCTTTGTCTGGACACGTCAATACAGCTTCCGCGCGTCGAAAGACTTTGGCAACAAATTCTGGCTGGGAGCTTCGGCGGAGAATGCGGAGACGCTGAATCCGGCCGGCAGCAATCTGCCGACGAACCTGCTGATCGGCTCGGCTGGTAGTGGCGGCGGGCTGTACAACTCCACGGCAAACTACTCCTACAACCTGGCCCCGGACATGATTGCCAAGCTCGCTGTTGAGCCCGGTTGGGGACATTGGGAATTGTTCGGCATCAGCCGCTTCTTCCGCGACCGTATCTATCCGACGGGCGGTACGCCGTATAACGATACGGTGGTTGGCGGCGGTGTCGGCGGCGGCTTCCGTGTGCCAGTTGCCGACAAGAAAATCACTCTTGGCCTGAAGGGGCTATACGGCAAGGGCGTGGGCCGCTATGGTTCGTCCATGATCGCCGACATCACGCTTCGGCCTGACGGCACCATCTCTCCATTGCATGGCTTCTCCGGCCTGAGCACGGTGGAACTGAATCCGAACAAGCGCCTGAACATGTATTTCAATTATGGAGGCGACTACATTGGCCGCGACTATGCGGTCCTCGCGGGCAAGCAGGTCGGCTACGGCGCTTATACTGCCGACATGTCGGGATGCCAGATCGAGCCTGCATCTACCGCAGCGTTCCCAGCTTCGGCTCCGATCGCTCCGGGCAACTCGACAAATAAATGTAGCGGCAATAACAAAGATGTGCAGGAATTCACGGCTGGCTACTGGCTTTATATCCACAACGGAGCCAAGGGCGGTCTTCGCCAGGGAGTCCAGTACAGCAACGTTCGTCGCGACCTTTGGTCTGGCGCCGGCGGTTCGCTGAACCCGAGTAACGGCGCGCATGGCAACGACAACATGGTGTTCACGTCGTTCCGTTATTACCTGCCCTAGGCAGAACGCCAGCGGCAAGAATCGCTTGCCGGTTTACGGCGCTTTAGCGAACGGCTGTTTCGCGGAGGAATTCGGCGCGGCTGCGATTGGCGGCAGCCCGACAGCTTCCGGCGGCGGCAGCGTGTGGGTCTCAAACCACTGCGTTTGCGCTTCGGAGAAGCGAATGCCGCGCTGAATCCACAACTGCATGGCGAGTTCATATTGCGCGGAGATATTGTCGAGCCAATATGGACGATTTTCTTTCAACCATGCGGCGCGATAGAGGTCGCGCGTCAACCCATAGCCGTCGCGCAGGTCCTGGCATCGGCCATTGTTGGAGGAGATGTCGTACAGCCCGGACCCGATGCCCTTTTTGTTGGCGGCATTTTGCTGCTGGTATGCGTTGTCGTACGCCGTGAGCATTTCCTGCGCGGCTTCGAATTTATAGCCAAGAAAATCCATGCGACGCGCGCCCATTTCCATCGCGTCCAGCGCGTCCGGCTCCCGCAGCGGCCCCGCAGCGCGCGCCTGTTCCATCAGGATGATTGCCTGCTCGACCTCCTGGCGTATGGTCGGGACGACGGGCAACAGCTTGGCGGAAACCTGCTGACCTTCTTTGCTCCAGGGGTCCATCCAGAAAAGACTGTCGCTCGAATATCCTGGGTCGGTATCGTCCAGAAGTTTTTGGGCAGCCATCAATTCGATCTGCGCCTGATTGATCTTGCCCGTCCGATCGCCCTGAAAAACCTGGCCGTACCTTTGCTGAAATTGCGGAATGCTGCTCTCGCCGGGCTGCCATCCCGCGGCCGCGCCGAACAGGACGCCGTACCAATCCTGATTAAACAATCCTTCGCCGTCGTCATTCCATACCGTATTCAACTCGCCGGTTGACCCGAGCCGCTGGCCATCGCGCAGGAATTCCTGAATGTTCAACAGCCCGGAATTGCTGTCGGGATACACGCGGCTCCAATTGCTGACGCCGGGAGCGACCCAGGTTTGCAGTCCCGCGTCGATGAACGGTTGCAGCCATTTCTGATAGCCCTGCGGCTCCGGGCTGTACACCCAGGCAATCGCAATCATGTCCTTCGGCAAGGTTTTCACCTGCTCCGGGTCGTTCATGGCGATGTCCCCCCAGAACAGCAACTGCTTGTGCAGCGGCTCCAGCGCATGGTGAATCTGGATCAGAAAATCCATGTAGACCTTCCCCAAGCCTTCTTTTTCCACTTCCGACTTGGTCTGACCTTTGCCGAGGTCGAACGTTTCATCCGCGCCGATATGCATAAATGGGCCGGGGAACATGGCCGCAATTTCCGTGAACCACTGCTGGATCAGTTGAATCGATCCCGGCTGCACCGGAGCCAAAACGGTGCCATGGGGCGTTTCGGCAAGCGTGGAATATTTGTCGAAAGTAAGCACGTGGTGGAGATGTCCGAAGGCCTCCTGCTCAGGGACGATGGTGACGTGATACTGCTTTGCATAGCGCACCAGTTGTTCCACGTCGGAGCGCGTCATCGCTCCGCCAGGGGGCGCGGGCAGCGGATTCGATGCGTAGGCCAGCGTATTTTCAAAATACGGAGAATAGATGTTCCCTTTATATTCGGAGAAAACCTTGACCTGATGCTCCTGGAATG
>JBOGLY010000291.1:0-5036 GCA_050746425.1 Acidobacteriaceae bacterium | reverse complement strand
GAGGTAAAGCGCTTCGATCGCAGGACCTCATTCAGCCAGATCATCACTCCCTGGCCGCTCGGCGGCTTCTCCCAGCCTGTGAATGAACGGCGATATCGCGATCCGTGGACGCCGGTGCTCGTCTTCTCGCCCGTGGACCGCCGTTCGCTCTATCTGGGAACTCAATATGTGATGAAAACGGTGGATGGCGGACTTCACTGGCAGAAGATCAGCCCCGATCTTACTGGCGCAAAGCCAGGTGCGAACAAAGCAGAAGTGCCAACGGTTGCAAACGCGGAACAGCTTGGTTATGGGGTTGTCTATACGATTGCGCCGTCACCTGTAGATGCCGGAGAAATCTGGGCAGGCAGCGACACGGGGCGGATTCACCTGACGACCGACGGCGGAAAAACCTGGCGCGATGTCACGCCGCCGGGCCTCTCCGCATGGAGCAAGATTTCACTGATCGACGCCTCACACTTCGATCCCGCAACCGCGTATGCCGCAGTTGACAGACATCGGCTCGGCGACCAGAAGCCTTACCTTTACATCACGCACGATTACGGAAAAAGTTGGAAGCTTTCCGTCAACGGAATCGCGCCGATGCATTTTCTCCGTGCAGTCCGCGAAGATACAAAGCAGCGCAATCTTCTGTTCGCTGGAACAGAGTTCGGCATGTACGTTTCGTTTGACGACGGCGATCGCTGGCAGCCATTGCAGCTCAACCTGCCTGTTAGCTCGGTGCGCGACATGACTGTCCACGGCAACGATCTGGTGATCGCGACCCACGGCCGGTCCTTTTGGATACTGGATGATATTGCACCGCTTCGCCAGGCGGCTGCTGTGAACGCAACGAATCCCTATCTGTATGCGCCGCCGACCGCGATCCGCGTGGACAATGACGATTTCCTGGGCACGCCATTACCGCCGGAGGAACCGCAGGCAAACAATCCGCCCGACGGAGCTATCCTGGATTACTATCTGCCCGCCCGCGCCAATAAAGTTTCCCTGCAGATTCTCGACGCAAAGAGCAATGTGCTGCGCCACTTCTCCAGCGCACAAAAGCAGACCATCCATCGTCCTCTGCTACCCATCGCTGAACGCTGGTTTCCGGTGCCGCAAATGCTCGAGACCACTCCCGGCGAACATCGCTTCATATGGGACCTTGCTACCGGCGGTTCTGGGACAGGAGTCGGCGGGGACGATGTAGATTCTCCCAATGTGCCTCCGGGACCATGCGTGCCGCCCGGTACCTACACGGTCAAGCTCTCAGTGGATGGAACAACTATGACGCGGACGCTTCGCGTCGTTATGGACCCGCGCAGCGCAGCCACAGCAGCAGTGCTCGATCGACAATTCATACTGGGCAGTTCCATTTACAAGCAAACGCTCGCCAGCCGGAAAGCGATGGCGGAGATGGACAGCGTCGAAAGCCAGTTGAACAAATTGGATTCGGCCGGCGAGAACGGCGCGGACCTGCAAGGCACGTTGCGCGCCGCATTGGCAAAATTGCAGTCCATCAAGAACGGGAGCGGCCCCAGCGTCGATTTGCCGCAGAAAGAAACGCCACAGAAGAAAATTGGGCTTGCGCAGGCGAACACGGGACTCGCTGTCGCGCTTCGCGTTGTCGAAAGCGGAGATCGGACCGCGCCTTCTCAGGCGCTCGTCATCTTCAATCGCATGGAAAGCGCCGCCGATAAACAAATCGAAGCCTGGCAGCATTTCAAGGCCAACGACCTGGCAAAAGTAAACGCTGCACTGAGACGCGCCAATCGGCCAGCGTTGCAGATCGCCGCCATCGAGGAGCAGGTCCACTACGCCATGACGCGCTGACATCCTGCGCCAGAGAAGATGTTGTCGTCCTGAGCGTAACGAAGTGCAGCGAAGGACCTTGCGGTTCTCCGGCAAACACCAGTACTTTCGATCGTCGAGGCGACGTCCGAAGGGAAGATCCTTTCGTCGTGTAGAGGATGTCAACAGAGCGAGAAATTCTCTACGTTCCAGGCTGCGCAGCAACCGTTTCGATTTCCGTATTCTCTGGTGGCCGCAATTTCGATGAAGTCACCAGGAAAACCGCGACCAGAATTATCACCATTCCGGCCCACTCATTTCCGTGCAGTCGTTCCGCCAATACAAACGCGCCAAGCAACACTGCGACCATGGGATTGATATACGCATAGGTCGCCACCTTGGAAACCGGGACGTTGTGCAGCAACCATGTATAGCAGGAGAACCCGACCAGCGACCCGAAGACTACGAGAAACGCGATCACAGAAATGCTGGTGCGGTTCCAGGCAGCGTGGCCCCACTGCCGCAGAGATGTGGCAAGCACCAGATCGCAGAAGCTTGCCGCAAGCATTTCCCAACCGGCGCAGACAAACGGATCGAGCGAAAGCCGGCTATTGCGCGACCAAATGGAACCGCAGGCAAACGACAACGCGCCCAACAAAAGGACCGCGATCGCGATAAGTTGATGCCAGTTGCCATGCAGCCCGACGCGCGCGCTGGGCAATGCCAGAATCGCCAGGCCAAGAAATCCCAGGACCACACCAATCTGGCCGCGCATCCGCAATCTTTCGCCGTGAGGCATCGTCCACTCGATCACCGCGACATACACCGGAATAATGGCCACCAGCAAAGCGGAGAGTCCGCTGGGAAGGTAATATTCCGCCCATAGCAGCCCGACGTTGCCGGTAAACAGCATCAGCACGCCAAGAAAGAACACGCGACGCATTTCCTGCGCATTGCCCAGCAAGCGTTTTCCACGCGCCGCCATCAGGCCAAGCATCAACAAACCGGCGATCAAAAGCCGCACTCCCGCCAACGCCGGAGCCGGTATCAAATGCACTCCAATGCGGCCGGCAGTGTAGGTTGCACCCCAAAAAATATATAGACAGCTAAATGCGAGCAGAATGGAACTGAATGGTGGATGAGCGCTCCGGGAATTTTGCATGCGTATGGATTCATTTTAGGTGAGTTCGATGACCGTGCGATGCGAGGAACTCCGCTGTATACCCTGGTAGCCAAATTTTTGTGGGCCGCGGTTTTGCAATCACGGTATACTGGTGCCATCAGGTTCGATATGCGCGGAAATTCTGCTTCCAGCTTCGAGTCAGGCTGCAACGTTCCCACGGAACGGATCGGTCGTCCGCGCCCGCGCAGATATTTGCGCACTCTTCCGACCCGGACGCGACCTAGCCTGTTCGGCAGCGACTGAGCTGTCCGCCCCTCGTCTGGCGAGCATTCGAGCGTGGGCCCTGCTCCATCAAGGCTTCGATAAATCCGTGAATCCATCACTTGATAATTGCCCGGCTGATTGCCCCGGCAACCCGCACTTACATATCTAACTGCGAGGAGAGCTACGATGCAGAACAATGGAAACGCTTCTTACAAAAATTCTAAAAACTATGCGCAATTCGGTCCAAAGCTGGTCGCGTCAGTGCCCGGTCCCAAAGCGAAAGCGGTTGTCGATGCCGACGCGAAATGGATTTCACCAAGCTACACGCGTTCCTATCCTATGGTTGCCAGGCGCGGCCGCGGCCTGCACGTGGAGGACGTAGACGGCAATCAGTTCCTCGACTTTGCTGCCGGCATCGGGGTCTGCTCCACTGGACATTGCCATCCTGAAGTGGTGAAGGCAATCCAGGACCAGGCTGCCGAGCTGATACACATGTCTGGCACCGATTTTTATTACGAGGCCATGATTCAACTTGCTGAGCGGCTGTCAAAAATCGCTCCCATGCCAGGACCGCACAAGTTCTATTACGGCAACTCCGGAGCGGAGGCAATTGAGTGCGCGTTGAAGCTGGCGCGATACCACACCGGGCGGCAGAACATCATCGCGTTTTTAGGATCGTTCCATGGCCGGACCATGGGAGCGCTTTCGCTCACGGCCTCCAAAGTCCAACAGCGCCGCCGGTTCGGTCCGCTGGTTCCCGGCATCACGCATGTTCCCTACCCTTACGCATACCGTGGATGTCGCGGCGGCAAAGAGGAGGAGGAATCGTTCGCCCTGGGTTGCGCGCGTTTTATCGAAGAAAGACTTTTCAAAACCACGATGCCGCCGGAAGAAGTTGCCGCAATTTTTGTCGAGCCGATCCAGGGCGAAGGCGGCTATGTTGTGGCGCCCACAAATTTCATGCGTGAGTTGCGCAAAATCTGCGATCGTCACGGCATTCTGCTGGTCGCGGATGAGGTGCAATCGGGTGTCGGGCGCACCGGCAAGTGGTGGGCCATCGAACATTCCGGCGTTGAGCCGGACATCGTTTGCATCGCCAAGGGAATCGCGAGCGGCATGCCATTGAGCCTGTGCATGACTCGCGCGAACATCATGGATTGGAAGCCCGGCTCCCACGCGTCGACTTTTGGCGGAAATCCGGTTGCTATTGCAGCCGCGATTGCGACGCTCAATGTATTGGAGCGCGAGGGGATGGCCAATGCGGCGAAGGTCGGTGACGCTATGATGCAGCGGCTGAAGGAGTGGCCAAAGAAGCATGCGATCGTTGGCGAGGTGCGCGGTCGAGGATTGATGATCGGCATAGAAATCGTGAAAGATCAAAACTCCCGTGAGGCAGCAGCGGAATGGCGCGGCCAGATCGAAACGCTTGCGTTCGAGCGCGGACTTCTGATTCTCGGCTGCGGCGAGACCTCGATTCGGCTCGCTCCTCCGCTCATTTTGAAGCAGGAGGAGGCCGACGTTGCGCTCGACATTCTGGAAGATTGCATTGCCGAAGTCGAAGCCCAGCACATTCCGTCCCTGGCGGCAGCGAAGGCATAGGCATAAGGAAAGATCTGTGTGCCCCGGAGCCTGCCCTGAGCGAGCCGAAGGCGAGTCGAATGGGTCTCGATTTTGAGACCTGGGTTTTTCGGCCCAGAGGGAATCCGGGTGCCCCGTCCTTCGCGATCCTGCTAAGGGTGGGACGATGCAGCTAGCGACCCTGCTGTATCCGCCGTTGTAGGTCACTGGTTGATAAATAGCGTTTGCACGAATTTTGTGCCATTTCGTTTGCTCGCTTGCTAAAGTGGATTTCATACCCCCTATGCAAGCAATCTCGTAC
>JBOGLY010000290.1:0-5048 GCA_050746425.1 Acidobacteriaceae bacterium | reverse complement strand
TGTCACGGTCGTCATCTGCCGAATATAGAGTTCATTGCGAGATACCGGGTTAGGTCTCGGGGATCCGGTCATATCGGACTGAAATGTCTCGTCAAATCCTATGGCTACGAATTTGCTCGGAAAGAGCTGCGAGAGCTGGCCAATCCAATCGGTCAAAAGAGCAATCACTTTTGGATTGCGCGGATCGAACTCCGAGCCGTGCGGCAAGTCCGATAGGTCTGAATATTTTTCGATACGGAAGAGATCGTGCATGTGGCCGTACAGGTCACAGAAGAGAATGACGTCGATGTGCCGTTCTCGCCCGTAGGCTATGATGCGCTTCACCTCGTCACGGCTCATCCGCCCGTCCGGATTAAGCAACGGATAGCCCATAAGCTGGATGCTGGCCTCGCTGTATAAGTAATATTGATTGTCTTTCCATCGTGCCAAGAAATCGAGCTGACGCTTTAACTCATTTTCAGTGGGCAGCGGCCCATGACTGATGTCCACTAAGGTTCCGCGATAAGCCAGCGAAGGCCAATCGCGAATGGTCACCGCCGGGAAGGCCGCTTGATTGCCATTTCCTTCCACCAATTGCGCCAACGTCTGCACCCCATAAAATATTCCTGCCGAGGAGCGGGCACGGATTCTTATTCCGGTAACGCCGATCGCTAGGTCATAGGCTTCTCGAGAATTGGGCCCCGGCTTCTCGTCGGGAAGTGGAACGGGGCTCGCTTCGCCGGTTCTGTCCAGGACGATAGTGTTCGCGGAAGCGCGTCCCACGGATATGGAGAGACGAATGCCGGTGCGCGCTTGAATGGCCTGCGAAAGCTGTTCAGCGGCAAAGCGGTCTTCAGCATTTGGAGCATGAGAAAATTCGATAGCAAGGGCTCTAAGTGAAATTTGTCCTGTGCCATATTGAATCGTCTGTGGGCGAGGCAGTAGTGGATTATGAACGGCGCTTCCCCACGCGAAGGTACTAAAAGACGTCAATGCTAATAAAAGAAAAATTGCGACTCGACTCACACCAAATCTCCCTAGACCGGCTCTTGCCGTAAAAGTCCTTCGATAGATCGGAAAACGGAGCGGGAAGCGTAGCGATCAATTCCGGTCCGCGCCCCAGGTATACGAACAGCCACTCAGTAGCGCTTGAGGGGCACCTATTTCCAAAGCCGCAGCATTACAACACCGCCCGGAGGCGGCACAACTGTGTAAGAGCCCCGCAAAATCCCTAAATCCTTATGCGCCCACAGGTCTCGAACATGCACAGATCCCATAAAACCCACTTCTTTGACGTGGAGTGTTATTGGAATAGCCTGATCGTCAAGAACGGAATTAAAAATAGCAACGGCCGTGGCCCCGTCACTCAGTGGCTTCATCCAGATTTGAAGGGGCGCAATTCGCCTACCTTGGATTCCCAGCCTGTCTTGGTCGACTGCGATCACTTCCTTGTTCATCAAAATGCTCTTGGTCGTGGCATCCATGTTGCTCAAGTTGTTGCCTGCAAGCAGCGGAGCGGCAAGTATGGCCCATAGACTCATCTGCGTGCGGTATTCGTCCGGCGTCATTCCTCCGTTGCCGATTTCCAGCATGTCCGGGTCGTTCCAATGGCCGTGCCCCGCATACTTCTCCAGTCCCGCCTGAGAGAAACCAATAAGTGACATGCTGCGGTAGTCGTCGCGTATGTCATCGGTCGTACGCCAAAGGTCCCCTCCCACCTTCGCCCCCCATTTCCAAACGGAACTAATGCCGTATTGACACAGACTGTAGACGATTGGCCGGTGAGTATTGACAAGCGCCAGGTGCATTTTCTGGTACGCCTGTAGCATCATGGCCATTGCCTTCTCTCTCTGTATCTCGGATATGGGTTTGGCTGGATGGTCGGGGTCCCACATGTTCATGATGGACTCATAACTGCATAGGTCGTATTTCAGATAATCGATTCCCCACTTTGCGAATGTGTTCGCGTCCTGTTGCTCATGGCCGTAACTGCCTGTATATCCTCCGCAAGTCTTCGGCCCTGGGGAAGAGTAAATTCCCAGCTTCAAACCCTTTGAGTGCACATAATCGGCCAGCGCCTTCATGTCTGGAAATTTCTCATTCGCGTGAATGTTCCCTTCCGCGTCGCGCTTGCCTTCCCACCCGTCGTCAATAATCACATAGATGTACCCTGCATCTCGCATCCCGCTTGACACCATCGCATCGGCTGCCGCGCGGACGTCCGCGTCGTTTACTCTGTCGCCGTAGTGGTTCCAGCTATTCCAACCCATCGGCGGCGTGATCGCCAATTGCATGGACTGCCCTTGTGTCCGTGAAATCGGAGAAACCAAGAATATCGCAAGCATCCCGATCTCGACTAAGAGACGATGAAAACGCATAGGGGCTAGTCCTTTTGGGGGATTTGGCAATACGGTATCCGGTGGCGACGACAAGTGGCGAAAGGAGGACTTCATCCTTTTTGAGGGACACGCGCAATTGCGTCGATCTCGACTTTTAACCCATCTCCAATGACAGCCTGGACCGTCGTGCGAGCGGGAGAAATACCTGGGAAGAATTTGGAGTATTCTTTGTCAAATTCGCCGAAGTCTTCAATTCGCGCCAGATAGCATGTGCATTTAACGACATCGTCGAATGAGCAGCCCGCTTCCTTCAACACTTTTTCGATCGAAGTGAGCGTGTGGTTGGTTTCCTCCTCTATGGTGCCGCTGAGCACTTCTCCAGTCTTTAAATTCAACGAAGCGTGTCCGCTCACATAGAGCCATCCATCGCATATAACTGCAGCGGAATATGCTCCGGTATCGGCGTATTTATCGGGATGTTGCACTGCGATTTTAGTCATTTTGTGAGAGTAGCCCATCGAATGACCCGCCGAGCGCTTTTCTGGAGAAGTGATCCCCTATTCGTGGCATGTGCCACTGCCTGAATCGGTAAATGAAGAACCTGCTACAGGAATGAATCTCCAGCTGTATCTTCCGGGGTACAAGGTCAGCTTCAGAACGCCAAAAGTATCGTTGTTTCTAACCACACTGTTTGGGTCGATATGGACGAAGTGTGCATGATCTTTTCCTCCAGTGCCGACAATGATTTCCCGAATACCATGGCTCTGATCGACGATTCCTTCGGGATTTTGCGGAGCAAAACGTTCGTAGTCGTGCGCGTGGCCATTAACGACAATCTCTACTCCGGCATGATAAAGATCTTGCCAAAACGGTTTTACCTCTTCATCGTTGCCAACTTCACTCGAGCTAAAGAGAGGTTGGTGAAAATATGCGAGCTTGCACGGCCTATTGTGCGACAAGAGATCTTTCCGGAGCCACTCCTCTTGAGGGGAACCGACTCCGCATCCCCCAGTCACATCGGAACAATTGGTATTCAAAACGATGATGTGCCATGGGCCGAGATCGTAGCTATAATACCCTTCGCCTTTAGGACCTGCGGCGCCGCCGAAATAATCGAAGTAGCCTGCGGCATTCTTGGTCTGATATTCATGGTTGCCAAGCGCTGGGTGCGTACGTCGCTTGAAACGGCCCCAAGTCGGACCATAACATGTTTTAAACTCGGCAAGGTTCCCGTTTGGATACACGAGATCTCCATCAGCAAACACCGTTCCTGGAGTAGAGGCGAGCAGCTTCGCCGTGGCTCTCGCTCCGGATAGGTTGGAACACCCGGCAATGTCCCCAGCGCCCACCAATACGTGCGCGTTCTCTTTGTGGATACTCGATCCCAACCCAGCCTTTCCGCTGGGTGCCGACTGAACTGTGGCGGTAAGGCTACAAGGGACGCACCCCGCCGCCACGATTCCGAGCAGAATAACAATAAGCCTCTTCATACCGTTGCCTCTTACGCATCTCATGTTTCGCCAAGATCACATATGCCTGTAGTTAAAAGCTATATCTCGCCCCCAGTTCAATGCTGCGAGGTCGATTCATTTGATAAATTGCGACCTGGCCGAACGTCGGTGATGTCGGGTCGTTATCCGGCGGATAATAAAACGGCGTGTTACTCACGTTAAATGCCGATATCCTCACCTCTAGCTGATGCGCCCTCCAAATGTGAAAGGACTTGAAAAGGGAGGCGTCAAATTGCGGTGCTGTGGGATTCCGAATGGACGAATTGTTCAATGGAACATTGCTCAGCGTATAAGGCGGTATGGGGACCCAAATGCTGGGCGAGGTATTGAACCACCGGTTCATAGTCTGCCCGCTCGAGAGCTTTGGGTTCCCCTTGATGAAGTAACCGGAAGGATTCGCCATGGGAAGCCCGGATGAGATCACTCCGGTGGTGCTGACCACCCATCCGCCGATGATCTGCGACGCGATCCCGCTGTCCAACCAGTGCCGTCCGTGTCCAAAGGGGAATTGATAAATCCCGCTCACAACAAGCCGGTTGCGAGCATCATAGGAATCGAGGGTGTTGGAAAGCTGCGTATCCTGAGGGTTGGTGAAGTTCGTTGCGTCCTCATCCTTGGAGTATGTGTAGAAGACCATAAACTCTAGTCCGTACTTCATTCGCTGGATGCCTTTTATTTGGAGTGAGTTATACGAACTCCTGCCGATGCTGTCGGACGTGTCGGTGACATTCGTAAACTGCGGATAAGGGACGAGCAGGTTGGCTCTCGTGATGGTCGGTTGAGCACCAATCGAGGAGTTCGGTGGCAGCACCCCATAAAAGGGATTGGCCACGGCCTGGTTTAGATATCCCGCTCCAAGAGCTAATTGCTGTGGAGTGAGGAAATTGTACTCCTTGCTCACTGCAAGATCTCTGACCTGCGAGCCCACGTACGCCAAGTCCAAAAGTAGATTCCGACTTATTTCATATTGCAATCCTAAAGAGAACTGCCAGACGTATGGGTTCTTCCACTGTGGATCGGTAAACGTGATACCGTTGCCGGCGTTGGTGGCTAATCCTAAACTGGCTCCGCTTGGCTTAGTCAGCCCATCCGGAAACGCATTAGAAATCTTGTTAAGAGGCGTAAAGTCCGGCGTAGAGGTTTCGGCTACCGTCGTTTGCGCGAAGCCGATGTTACCACCATAAACATAGTTCAACGGGGCGAAGGACCGACCAACACC
>JBOGLY010000289.1:0-5062 GCA_050746425.1 Acidobacteriaceae bacterium | reverse complement strand
CTTTCGGCCCGAATACATCAACCCGATGATGCAACCAAAAACAAACTCAAGAACGACCGGATTCATCCAGATGACGATCATGGGGCGGCGGATCCCTGCCAATGAGCCAACGATCACCATTCCGCAGAGTAATATCGCGGTGTTTCGTGCCACGGAGCGTGGCGTCCAGACCATGAAGATTGTCAGAATGAGATAGAAGTACATTTCAAACATGAGACTCCAGCCGAGTGAAAGCGCGGGAGCGTTTCCCATGTAGTGCGGCGACGGGAACAGCAAGATGGTGGGCAACCAATGAAATGAATGCCAATCGACCCTATGACGGCCGAGCTCCTGTTCCAGGAGAACAAGCAGCGTCAGAATCCAATAGAGCGGGAAAATTCGCGTGATTCGACGGGTGAAGAACTGGCGCGCTGGGGCCGATGGATTTCCGACCCTGCGCTCGACCGAGCGCACTGCGACTTGTGAAACGATGAATCCGCTGATGGCGAAAAAAATGTCAACGCCACACGCGCCGAAGTTCCCCCAGTGGAAGAATTTGCTTTGGTGGGGCGCGGTGAAGAACTCCGCGGCATCGATTGAATGTACCCAGACCACAAGCAGGGCGGCGATGGCACGCAGGCCCTGGACGGAGAGCAGGCGCGAACCGAGCGCGCTCGGTCCCGGCACCCCGCTTCGACTCATTGGATTTTGGCGCACACTTGCAATATAGAAGGATAATCGTCGGACTGTATTCTTCAATTACACGTGACAACTGGTTGCGCCACGCTTTTCCAGATATTTCTGGTGGTACTCTTCCGCCGGCCAGAAGGTCTGAGCCGGGACTACTTGGGTGACGATGGGCTGGGAAAACTTACGGTCTGCGGTAAGACGCGCGATTGTTGCGGTCGCGGAGTGTTGCTGCTCCGGCGAATGATAGAAAATTACCGAACGATATTGCGTGCCGTGGTCGGGTCCCTGCCGGTTCAATTGCGTCGGATTGTGCGCTTGAAAAAATGCATCGAGCAACTGCTGGTAACTGACGCGCGTCGGGTCGAATTCAACCTGCAAAACCTCGGCGTGGCCGGTCCGGTCGGTGCAGACATCGCGATAGCTGGGGCTGTCCAGCGTGCCGCCCTCATATCCGACAATGGTTTCCACAACGCCGGGAATGCGATCGAACGTCGTCTGCACGCCCCAGAAGCATCCCGCGCCAAATGTCGCTTTCTCCATAAAATGGTCCTTCCAGAGCGCAAGAAAAACGTCACGTGCGCTAGCTTCAGTATAGCGAGATGGGGCGCGCGACACCTGCGGTGAGCAGAATGAAAAGACCCAGGTTAGCCTAGCGAACCTGAGGCGCCCAGCGGTCCTTTTCGCGCCGATGTCGGCCGCAGTTTCGCCGCGCGATAAAGTGCCTGCACCTCATGCGCGGTCAATTCGCGAGATTCGCCGGGGGGCAGATCCAGAACCAGCGGGCCGTATTCCACGCGACGGATTTTTTCCACGTGATGGCCAATCTCCTCAAACATTTTTCGCAGTTGGCGGTTGCGGCCTTCCGTAATGGTGACCTCATACCATGGATTTTCTCCCTGGCGAAACAGCCGGACCGTCGCGGGCGCAGTACGCACTCGCGCTTCGCGTCCGCGATGGCGAAGGTTCAATTCAAGATCACCCCGCGGGATCGAAACTCCGCGCCGCAAGGCGTTCAGGGCCTCATCACTCGGGATGCCGCTGACCTTAACCAGATACGTCTTCGGCACGTGAGAAGCCGCCCTGGTCAGCGCGTTCGCCAGTTCTCCGTCGTTGGTCACCAGCAGCAGGCCTTCGCTGTGGTAATCGAGCCGTCCTACGGGGAACATGCGCAGTTTGATGCGCGAAAAAAACTGCATCACAGTTGGCCGACCCTGCGGGTCGCTCGCTGTGGTTACGAATTCCTTTGGTTTGTTCAGCATGTAATAGCGATATTCGCCGGCGGGATGGATCAGCTTTCCATCGACCCGGATATGATCGTGCACAGGATCGGCTTTGCTGCCAAGCTCGCTGACGATCTGTCCATTTACCTGGATGCGACCTTGCAGGATGAATTCTTCCGCTTTGCGGCGTGAAGCAATGCCAGCGCTGGCAAGGATTTTTTGTAGCCGCTGAGGTTTCCCTGCTTGCAGAGCGTCGTCAGTCGCGGCGATTGCTGGCTTGCCTGTGACGCGCGCCCGTTTCATGGCTCTGATCCAGACGGTCCTTCGCCATTCTCAACTACGGGAGCAGCTTCGGCAATGATTCCGATTTCGGAATCATCCGAAGATGGAAGAGCATCCATATCGCTCGCCTCCGACTCTGCCATGTCAGCGGCCATCTTTTCAAACTCTTCCATGCTGGGGAGCTCGCTTATGTCCTTCAGTCCGAACCGCAACAGGAATTCTTTCGTGGTCTTGTAAAGGATCGGTCGCCCGATGACCTGTTTTCGCCCGGCTGTCGTGATGAGTTTTCGACTCATAAGTCCGCCCAGCACGCCAGAAGTGTCAACGCCGCGAATCTCGCTGATCTCCGGCGCTGTGACGGGCTGTTTGTAAGCGACTACAGCCAGCGTTTCGAGAGCCTGCAATGAAAGCTTCATCTGCGGCTTCAAGTTCCTTACGAAAGAACGGACAGCGTCGTGGTACTCCGGCTTGGTGGCCATGCGATAGCCACCGGCGATTTCGCGAATCTCCATGCCGCGGTCGCCGTTTGCATAATCCGCAATCAAATCATCGACGATTTTTTGCACTGCCAGCCGCGCCTCGCGCTCGCGGGTGCGCGCCATCTTCTTTGCCTCGACATCTTCCTGCAACAGAGCAGGATCTGCTTCTTCGGAATCAGGCGGCAACATCCCAGGATTCGAAGTCGAGGCTGGGGGAACGAGGGATTCTGCCTCCCGTTCGCTAGCGGCGTTCTCGATATTTTCAAAGGGAAGAGATGCTGCAGCCGCTTCCGCGAAGACTTCGTTCGTAAAAATTGCGGCCAACTGCGCCAGCGCGATCGGTTCTTCCGCCGCGTAAATAACTGCCTCGATTTTTGCCTTTAAACTCATTGCGTGTCAGGAGTCTCCAGAATATCAACCGTTGGCCGGTTTGGTTCATCGCCAGTCGTCGCGGCCTTCCAGCATTGCAGACTCAAAATTGTCATGCTTCTTGATGAAAATCTCACTGAAGCTGCCAGTCTGCCGCAGCAGGATTGCCTGCAAGCGCACCAGTTCCAGCAACGCGAGAAATGTGCAGATCAACGCGCGCTCCGACTGGACGTGTTGCAGCAACCGTCGGAGCCCCACTGGGCGGTCTTCCATAACGAGCCGCCGCCGGACATAGTCGATCATCTGGGCGACCGTGACCGCGTCTTCATCGACATTCAACACGGGCCGTTGTCGGGCGCGTTCCAGTATCTCTCGAAACACCCGGACCAGATCGACCGTGTCGGCTGCAATCTCCGGCTCCGCCCCGGGATCGTCAATGAAATCGCGAATGGCGGGGTTCGTCCATGAAGACTCTTCCAGCATTTGCTTTTGCAGCAGCATCTGAGCCGCATTTTTAAATCGCTGATGTTCCAATAGCCGCTCAACCAGCTCCCGACGAGGGTCTTCGTCTGCTGCATCGGCTGTTCCGTCGTCTCGGCGCGGGAGCAGCATCTTGCTTTTGATGTGGATCAGCAGGGAAGCCATGTAGATGAACTCACCGGCGCTGTCGATGTCCGACTGCTTCAAATTTTCAACATACGCCAGAAATTGCGCAGTGATCTTCGCAATGGGAATGTCGTAGATGTCGATGTCCTGCTTGCGAATCAGGTCCAGCAGAAGATCGAGCGGGCCATCGTAGACCTGGCCAACGGTGACGCCGAAGGGGAAAGTGTTCGCCTCCTCCTGCGCGGCTTTCTTTTCGGCAGCGCGTTCCGCAGCCCTCTGCGCGGCTTCCGCGGCTTTGTCTCTCTGTTCCGGAGCGAACGGAGGATTCGCCGGCAAGTCGAGTTGCTCGGGCGATGTTGCGACGTCGCTGGGTCCGATGGAATTGGGCTTCGAGTTTTCCGAATCGGGTTTCAATGCGGGAGGGTTCATGACGCCGTGCCTGCTGTGGAATTCTCGAGTTGTGCCAGGTGCATGGCGTCGCGCACTTGCCGCATCGTTTTATCGGCGCGCAATTGTGCCTTGGACGAGCCTTCGCGCAGAATCTGCCACACATGATCGGGATCGGATTCAAACGCTCGCCTGCGCTCCTGAATCGGAGCCAGTTCCGCAACCACTGCATCGGCCAGCCAGCTTTTGCATTCTATGCACCCGATGCCGGCCGTGGTGCAGCCCTCACGAACTTTCTGCTGGGTGTCGACGGAAGAAAAAATCTTGTGCAGTTCGAAAACCGGGCACACATCCGGATTGCCGGGATCGTTGCGGCGAATCCGTGCCGGATCGGTGACCATGGTCTTCAACTTCTGGCGAATGACAGGCTCAGGATCGGTCATCTGAATGGTGTTGCCGTAGCTTTTCGACATCTTGCGCCCATCCGTGCCGGGCAGTTTTGGCGATGGCGTCAGCAGAGCCTGCGGTTCGGGAAGGGCGAGCGGTCTTGCCGGATAAAAATTATTAAATCGCCGCGCCACTTCGCGCGTCAGCTCGACGTGCGCCACCTGGTCCTGGCCGACCGGAACCAGGTCCGCCTGATACATCAGGATGTCCGCCGACTGCAGCAAGGGGTACCCGAGAAAGCCGTATGTGCTCAGGTCCTTGCCGCCCGCAGCCACGTCACCGATTTGCTGTTGCTGCTCCTTATAACTGGGCACGCGCTCCAGCCAGCCCAGCGGCGTAATCATTGAAAACAGTAGATGCAGTTCGGCGTGCTGCGGCACCCAGGATTGCACGAACAATGTCGCCCGATCGGGATCGAGGCCTGCGCCCAGCCAGTCGAGCGCGACATCGAGAATGTTCTGCCTGAGGCTGGAAGTGTCGGCGTAATCCGTGGTGAGCGCGTGCCAGTCGGCGACGAAAAAATAGCACTCATAGTCGTGCTGCAGGCGCACCCAGTTGTAGAGCGCGCCCATATAGTTGCCGAGATGCAGTTTTCCCGTAGGG
>JBOGLY010000288.1:0-5063 GCA_050746425.1 Acidobacteriaceae bacterium | reverse complement strand
TTCCTGGGTGCTGGGCAATCACACGTTGAAGTTTGGCGCGGACTGGGACCGCAACGAAGACCTGCTCGACAATCTGTACGATGGCGCGGGTGAATACAAGTACACGTCATTCGGCAGCTTTCTGGCGGACTACTACCACGCGGTCGATGGACTGGGACCGCCGGTGGATTATTTCGTGGACACGTATGCGGGGTTCTCACAGACCTTCGGGCCGCCGGGATTTTTTATCACGACAAATGATTTTGCCGGGTTTGCGGACGACGAATGGCGAGCTTTCTCGCGCCTGACGGTAACCGCGGGCGCGAGATACGAATATGAGCGCGTTCCGCGGCCGTTTCTGGTGAATCCGCAGTTGCCGCAGACGGAAAACTATCCAGACGATCGAAACAACATCGCTCCGCGCGCGGGAGTGGCATGGGACTTGTTCGGCAACGGGCACACCGTGCTTCGAGCGGGGTATGGGCTGTTCTATGGGCGAATTGCGAATGGGACGCTGCATTCCGCGCTGACGTCTTCCGGATCGCCGGCCTCGCAGCGGACGTATCGCTATTCCGCTTCGACCGAGTATGGAGCGCCGCAGTTTCCCAGTATTTTTTTCAGCGTGCCGACCGGCGCGGCGCGGGGCGCGCTGCCAAGCGCTTACTATTTCGAGAAAAATTATCAGGCGCCGGAAACGATGCAGGGAGAGGTGACACTGGAGCAAAATGTCGGATGGAAAACGGCGGTGTCGATTAGCTATATGACCAGCCAGGGCCGAGACCTGCCGAACTTCATCGATACCAATATTGACAATGCGACGGTGGGGCAACTGAACTACACGATCGATATTCCCGGCCCGGCGCTGGGAAAACAAAGCCCACTGCCGCAGGGGGCGCGCTACACGACGCCGCTTTATACTTCCGTCCGACCGAACCATTTGTACGGGAACATCACGGAACTGATCAGCAATGTAAATTCCAACTACAACGCCGGGGTGCTGGCGGTGACGCATCGAACATCGAACGGCATTAGTTTCGGAGTGAACTATACCTTTGCCCATGCGCAGGACTTCAACCAGAATGAATTTCTGTACAAGTCGCCAACGAACATTCTGGAGCCGAACAACATGGCGCAGGAATACGGAAATTCCAGCACGGATGTGCGGCAGCGGCTGGTGGTGCATGCCAGCCTGTGGACGACCTGGCACAAACATGGCTGGCAGGGACGGCTGCTGAACGATTATGGTTTAGCTCCCGTGATCGCATGGCAGACAGGGCTGCCGTATACGCTGGGCGTCGGTGGCAGCGCGCCGGGGGGCGCATTTTTTGGCATTAACGGGGAGGGCGGGCCTTCGCGGTTGAACGTGTTGCAGCGCAACAGCTATCGGTTTCCTTCCACGCAGACGACAAGTTTGCGCGTGACGCGGAGGATTCCGCTGCGGAACCGAGCGTATCTGGAACTGATGGCGGAAACATACAACCTGACGAACACGCAAAATGTAACAGCGGTGGATACACTTGGCTACAATGCCTGCTCGACACCGCTGACGCAGGGTTGCCCATCGGATTCAACCGCGGCGCATCCGTATCTGGAATTCAATCCGACCTATGGCGTTACAACGAATGCGAACAGCAACACGACGTACACGCCGCGAGAATTTCAGTTCGCGGTGCGGATGAAGTTCTGAACGAATTGTTTTTGGTTCACTCCACTCAAGCCAAAAGATGGCTTGAATGGGCCACCCGAGGGGTCATTCGGGAGTGGCAAAAGACCCCGGTTAGCTACCCACACCAGCGAGCAAATTCGCTCGCCGGGGACCCCGATTCGCGAACCTGGAGCACCCGGATTAGCCCGGCGCGAGGAACGTTCTTCCGACCCTTTCGCAAAATGCGCGAAAGGACAGGGCACCCGGCTTATCCCTCCCACTCAAGCCAAAAGATGGCTTGAATGGGGCACCATCTCGCATATTTTATTTTCCGAGAATCGTGATAGCGGCATTGCCCGGGCCGCCGACTGCCTGGAGGCGAGGGATTCTGTCTTCGACCGGCGGCAATGGAGGAAAGGGAGCGTGCGGCTCGGACTGATACCAGTAGGCGACGGAATAATAATTGTCAGAGCGAGCGTTGGCGTGGCCATGTTCTATTGTCGCTTTGAACGACTTGGTGAAGGGAATTGGTGAGTCGAGATGAAAGCGGTAGGCGCTGGACCGGCTGCCGGCCAACTCCTTGCCGACAACTGGCGCGCCGTAGAGCTGGTAGGAGAAAGGCTTGCCGCCAAAATCCCATGCGCCGAGGAAATAGTCCTCGGAGCCGGTCCCGGCAATCGAAGGCAGCTTGGCTCCATCGACAAAAAACATGTCGTCGCCTTCGCCCCACCAGCCATCCTGATTTTGCAGCACGGACATGGTGACGCCGACGAATTGTCCGTGGCCGACGGCGGTCATCCAGACGTAGTTGCCCTTGCCATCTAAATTGATCTTATCGTTCACTAATGAATCGCCATTGCGGGTCCATTTATTTGTCCAGCCATGGTTGGGCTGGGCCTGGCGATATTCCGCATGGAAATAGATGGTGCCGGGTGGAAGGGGATGAGAATATTTTCGGTAGTCGATGTTGTAGTAGAGAGCATCGATGGACTGTTTACCTTGATTGGTAACGGTGATGCGGGCGTGCCGGGCAAATGGCATGGGGAAAAAGCAGTTGAGCGCTTTGATGCTGCCGACGGAGAGGTATTCCGATTGCCAATTGTGATATTCGCCGAGGCCCAATCCAAAGAAATCGCCGATGGGCGCTTCTACGCTGGGCGATTTTTCGTTGTCCCAATAGATGCGAAGGACAATTCGTTTCAGGTTGTACGGTTCATTGTCCGCGATAGTGAACCAGATGTGCGAGATCATTGCGGGGCCGTCGGCATCGAGAACGGTAAAGGTTGCGCCGGGCGCGACGGTGCGAAAATCGGCGTTTCTTCCCGTGGGGTCGGAGCTGGAAACCCGAACCAGCGTGTAGGTTTGCTGCTGGGTGAGGTTCGGTTGCGAAGGCAGAGCGTGGCCGTAGGCGACAAGGCACAACGAAGCTAGCATACAGACGGCAGTGGTAAGTTTTCGCATGGTCGGGATCCATCCTTTGAAAGTTCTCATATTCTCACCAGATTTTCGACTCGGTCGAACTATAACTCTACAGATTTATCTTCCACCAGCTTTTTTGCTTTCGCGATGAAGTTGTCTAGTGGGATGCTGCCTTGGTCGCCTTTGCCGCGGGTGCGGACGCTGACGGCGTTGGCAGCGGCTTCCTTGTCGCCCATCACGAGCAGATAAGGAATCTTTTGCATGGTTAGGTCGCGGATTTTCGCGTTCATTTTTTCATTGCGGGCATCGAGCTCAACGCGCAGCCCGGCCGACTGCAACTGCTGCTGTACTTTTTTCGCGTAGTCGATGTGCTTTTCGCTGATGGGCACCAGGCCGACTTGCACGGGAGCGAGCCAGAGCGGGAAGGCGCCGGCGTAGTGCTCGATGAGCACGCCGAAGAAGCGCTCGACGGAGCCGAACAGCGCGCGGTGGACCATTACTGGTTGGTGGCGCTCGCCATCTTCTCCAACGTATTCCAGCTCGAAGCGCGCAGGGAGATTGAAGTCGAATTGCACGGTTGAAAGCTGCCACAGGCGACCCAGAGCATCGACTAGTTTAATGTCAATTTTCGGTCCGTAGAAAGCGGCTTCGCCGGAGATGGTTTTGTATGGAATGTTTCTACGTTGAAGCACGCGCTCAAGCGAGCCAATGGCCAAGGCCCAGTTGTCTTCCGAGCCGACATAGCTGGCTTTGTCTTTGGGGTCCCAGATGGAAAGCTCGACTTTAAATTCGGCGAAGCCGAAAGTTTTCAGCACGGCCTCGGCAAAGTCGATGCACGAGGAAACTTCATCTTCAATCTGCTGCGGCGTACAGAAAATGTGAGCGTCATCCTGGGTAAAGCCGCGCACGCGCAGCAGGCCGTGCATGGTGCCGCTGCGTTCGTAGCGATAGACGTTGCCCAACTCCGCCAGGCGCACCGGCAGGTCGCGATAGCTTTTCGGGGTGTTCTGGTAGATGAGAATGTGGCCGGGACAGTTCATGGGCTTCAACTGATATTCGGCATCGTCGAGTTCCATGGGAGCGTACATGTTCTGCGCGTAGAAACCGGCATGGCCGCTGATCTTCCAAAGTTCCTTGCGCATGACGTGCGGGGTAAAAACCATATCGTAACCGCGACGGATACATTCCTCACGCATCCAGTCTTCCATGAGCTTGCGGACGATGCCGCCTTTGGGATGCCAGAAAACCAGGCCTGGCCCGGCGATATCTTGAATGGAGAAAAGGTCGAGTTGTTTGCCGAGCACGCGATGATCGCGGCGCTGCGCCTCTTCCAGGCGCGCGAAGTGCTCGTCCATGTCCTTTCTGGAAAAAAAAGCGGTGCCGTAAATGCGCTGCAACTGCGGGTTCTTTTCATCGCCCAGCCAGTAGGCGCCGGCAATGCTCATCACCTTGAACGCTTTGACACGGCTGGTGGAAGGCACATGAGGTCCGCGGCAGAAGTCGACAAATCTTCCATTGCGATAGAGGGAGATTTTTTCGCCGGGCGTGGTGAAGCGCTCAATAAAATGGACCTTCATAAAGTCGTTTTCCGCTTTGAAATGCAGCAGGCCTTCGTCGCGCGGCTCCCACTCTCGCACAAATTGCTCATCGCGGGCGACAATAGCGGCCATGCGATCTTCGATCGCCTTCAGGTCATCCGGCGTGAAGGGAGTGGGGCGGTAAAAGTCATAGAAGAAACCGCTATCGGTGGCCGGTCCATGGCCGAGCTTGGTTTCCGGAAACAACTCCAAGACGGCAGTCGCCATGACGTGGGCCGCGGAATGACGCACGACCTTGAGCGCTTCAGCATCTTTTTCGGTGAGTAGGCGCAGCGTGACATCTTCCTCAAGCTGGGTGGTCAAGTCGACCAGACGCTCGCTGGCGATATCTTCGGCCTGATACATGGAGGCTTCATTGGCAGGCTCTAAGTCGGCCTTTGTTACGGAGTCAGTTGCGTGCGTGGGGCGAATCTGAATCGGAG
>JBOGLY010000287.1:0-5068 GCA_050746425.1 Acidobacteriaceae bacterium | reverse complement strand
TCTCTCAGCAAACCCTCGCCAGTCGCCTGCGAAGAGAGCCCGCGTTGCCTCCTCGAAGCCCCTGAGATCGCCAGCAATAGAGGACAGAAAGCGATACGCTGCTTCCTTTGCTTGACGCTGTGAGGTCTTTCCCTTATCTGCGAGGCGAGCTTCCTCCACCAGGCGACGGAGCGCGCCCGATGCACCGCCTGATTGCGAGGCAAGCCACTCCCAATGACGAGGAAGCAACGTTACCTCCCGCGCAACGACACCGAGCCGAGGACGTCCAGGTCCCTGTGAGGGTGAAGTGGAACTGGCCTTCTTAACCGCTCGGGTGTCGACGGCTTCATGTTGTGCGCGTTTTGAGAGGCGAGACACGATATCGGCTGTACTTCCACGCAAATCCAAATCGACGACCTCCCCATTAGAGTCGTCGAAAACAAGGATCGGGGCCGTAGTTTGTCGTCTTTCAATCGCCTTTATCGCGAGTGCGACCTCGACCAACGGGCCAGACGCAACCTGATGCAATCCAACGAATGCAGTGCATGGCTTGGCGAGAAACGCGGATTCAGGAGTATTCATAGAAGTCTAATTATACCCGGATGAAATAACGTTCGTCAATTTACCCGGATACTCATTACGTGGCGATGAGACGTCAATCGAGAATGTTTGCCGGGGCTCACAAACCATCGTGTCCCTGAGAATGCGGAAGCTCTGGTCGCCGGGTTTGCTAACCGAATGTGGGCTAATCTCGATGTGGCCAGTCTGCATCTTCCGCAACGCGATCTTCGATAGACTTACCAGCAGATGTATTGTGGTTCCACCCTTAACTTGTCGTGCGATAAAAATCGCTTGACATTCCTCGCAAGGTTACGCTTCGCTTTCCGACATGCCCAAAGCAATTGCAAATTCGGCGTTTCAGACCATCAGCCAATTGGCCGAGCAGACGGATGTTCATCGAGCCTTTCAATGGTTCCATCTGCATGAGCCGCAGTTGCGAGATTGGCATCGCCAGGTGGCCGCGATTGCCGCGCCTCCATTTGGAGAATCGTCTCGGGCAAACTGGGTGGCGGAGCGATTTGCCGCACTTGGATTGGAAGGCGTCAGGATCGACGACTGCGGCAACGCGCTGGGGTGGCTGCGCGGGACCGCAACCGCTGCGGAAAAAGCAGCCGCTTATTCTCGACCGTGCACGCTCTTTTCCGCCCATCTCGATACGGTGTTTCCCGCCGAAGCCATCGGCACTCCTGTGCAGGAAGGGAGCCGCTTGAAAGTTCCAGGCGCAAGCGACAACTGCGCTGGCATCACGGCGCTGCTGGGGATTGCGGCGGCCATGCGCGCCACCGGTTTGATGCCGGCGAGCGACATTCTTTTTGCGTGCAATGTCGGCGAAGAAGGAGAAGGCAATTTGCGCGGCATGCGGCACTTGTTTCGCGACAGCAATCTGGCCCACGCCATTCGCTATGCGGTCGTGCTGGATGGCGCGGGCACGGACACAATTGTTACCGAGGGGCTGGGCAGCAAGCGCTTTCGCATCGCGATCGCCGGGCCGGGCGGACATTCGTGGAGCGATGCGGGAGTTCCCAATCCAATTCTGGTCCTGGCAAATGCGCTGGCGGAGATTGGCAAAATCGACTTCGCAAACTGGCCACAAACCACCTGGAACGTCGGCCACATTGAAGGCGGCACGTCGATCAACGCGATTCCGAGGCTTGCGGAAGCGCGCCTCGACACGCGTTCGACGGACCCGGCGTCTTTGACGCAACTGGAGAAAACAATTTACGAAGCCGTACATCGCGCCGTCGAGGTCGCCAACCGCGCAGAGCGCGAGGTCAGTGCATCCCCAGGCGCGAGAATGGCCCAAAATAGCGCGATCCAATTTTCTATTGAAACGATCGGGGAGCGCCCGGCGGCGAAGCTTCCCGAGGATGCGCATATCCTGACCACATTGCGGGCGGTTGACCGTCATTTGCGAATCCAGAGTCATACGGGAGTTGCCTCCACCGACGCTAACATTCCTCTGTCGCTCGGCGTGGAAGCGGTCAGCCTGGGCAGTGGTGGCAGCGGAGGCGGCGTCCATACGCTTGAGGAGTGGTTCGACGCCACTGGGCGTGACCTGGCCTTGCGGCGGATTCTGCTGCTGTTGCTGGCGCTCGCGCAGATGGAAGTTTAGAGCGGATCGCACTGATCGCATCACAGTCCGGCCAGACTCTTCCCACCTTCCGCCAAGACAGCCATGTCGTCCTGAGGTCGCTGCGGCGACCGAACGATCTCGCGTTTCGCGGCCAAACGCGAGGTCCTTCACTTCGTTCAGGATGACAGACGGGTAAATTGGGAGAAGATATCGAGAGGTCGATCCCACGCATATGAATGAGTCCTCAGTCACGACAGCCGCTGCGAGGGCGCCAAAGCTTTCGCGCAACGCGCTGGCACATCTACTGATGCTGGCTGTGGTCGTTCTTTGGGGCGCGATGTTTGTTTTGATCAAGCAGGCCCTGGCCGAAGTCGCCCCGCAGTGGTTCAACTCCGCGCGCATGGTGATTGCATTCGCCTGCCTGGCGCTGATCTATCGCCGGCAATGGTCGCGACTCACCCTGCAGGCATGGCTTTTCGGCGCGGCCGCGGGTGCCAGCCTTGCCCTTGGCTACGTTTTCCAGACCCAGGGCCTGGTCTACACCAGCGCGACGAATTCCGCGTTTATCACCGCGTTGGTGGTGGTGATTGTTCCAATTCTTGCCACCATACCTGGCCTGCGCCCACCAGGGACAGGCAGGCTGCAGTGGCCCACCTGGATTGGCGCACTGGTGGCGCTGCTCGGGGTGGCACTGTTGACAATGCCAGCCCATGCGCACTGGTCTGTCCTTTTCTTCACGGGCGGAAGCCAGAACTTCGGAAACCTGCTGACGCTGTTTTGCGCGGTTGGATTTTCGCTCTATGTGATCGCCCTAGCCCATGCGGCGGGCAACGCGAATTTCGAGCAGTTGATTCTGCTGCAGATCGGGTTCGCAATGGTGTTCCTGACGGTCGCAGCGCTGGTCCTTGAGCCTCCTCATGCGGGTGCCGTGGCGCATTTGTTCTCGCCCGGAAGTCCCTTGCGGCAGCCGTTTGTCCAGTTCGCGTTGCTGGTGGCAGGAGTACTTGCCACGGCCGTTGCTTTTGGAGTGCAGACCTGGGCGCAGCAGACGATTCCAGCCGCGAACATCGCAGTAATCTTGACCATGGAACCGGTGTTTGCCTGGCTCACGGCTTTCCTGGTCCTGAACGAAACATTGCAACTTCGCCGCGGCGCGGGAGCAATTCTGGTGCTCTGCGGAATCCTGACAGCCGAGATTCTGCCCCGATGGCGGGAGAGGAGGAGGCAGAACCGGATCGATTTTGCGCTGGAAAATGGCCGATCGAGCGGCGTGTAAAAACCTTCATTGGGAAACATGCTCCGTTTTGTTGAAATCGTGCGTCTAAGTATTTGAGTCGCCACTACGCGCAGTTCGCAGGCGCTTCCCACGAAACCGTATACTTGAGAATGAATATCCATGTTTGATCCCTATCGCATACAGAACGAGGTCCGACTACAAATGAACATCTGGAAAGCCCGGTTCGAAAAACTTCGCACGCGCCGTTTAGGTTTCACGTTTGCAATTCTCGTCACGCTCTCCGCCGGCATTCTGATCGGCTCTGTCGTGGCCCACGGCGTCGATGGGAAAGAAGCGCCTGTAAACAGCTCTGACGCGCAGCAGCTTCAAGTCCCAAGCCCCGTGAATCTATCCACTACGTTCACCCAAATTGCCAAGGAGATTGGCCCTGCGGTGGTGAACATCAATACCGTCTCCTACCCGAAGAACGCTACCGGACGCAACTTCCAGGGCAATCAGGAAGGACAGGGGCAGAACGGACAGCAAGGCCAGAACGGCGACAACGGGATGCAGGATTTCTTCAACCACTTCTTTGGCTTTGGCGGCCCTCCGGGACCGGAAGGCGAGGCACCGGAAGGCGGAGAGCGCGAGGCCCTGGGCTCCGGCTTTATCGTCGATTCGCGCGGTTACATCCTGACGAATGACCACGTAATCAACAATGCCAACAAGATCAATGTAAAGCTGACCACGGATCCAGAGGGTTACCCCGGCCATATAGCCAAGGTTGTGGGCGTGGACAAGGCCACAGATGTCGCAGTGCTGAAGATCGACGTGGACCACCCTCTGCCGACGGTGAAAATGGGCAACTCGGAGGGCACCCAGATTGGCGATTGGGTCCTTGCAGTTGGTAGCCCGTTCGGGTTGAACCACACTGTGACCGCTGGAATTATCTCCTCCAAAAACCGCTCGATTACCGGGGAAGGCGAGGGGATTGGCAGCGGCGAGTTCCAGCACTTCATCCAGACCGACGCCGCAATCAACCCGGGAAACTCCGGTGGCCCGCTGGTGAATATGGATGGCCAGGTGATTGGCATGAATACCGCCATTTACACGCAGTCGGCGGGCAATGAAGGCATCGGCTTCGCCATGCCCTCCAACACCATCATCAATGTTTACAACCAGTTGATCGGCCCCGCGCACAAGGTAGTGCGCGGATCGATCGGCATTACGTTCCAGGCGGTCACCTCTCCCGCCGTGGCGCACGTTTACGGCTTTAAGAACGGCATTATTATCAGCTCCGTGCAGCCGGGTTTCCCGGCCGCCAAAGCAGGGCTGAAACCGGGCGACATTATCACCAGTATTGACGGTCGCCCCATCAAGAGCGGCAGCGACTTGATCAACGACATTGCCAACCGCAAGCCAGGCTCAACGGCCACGCTCGGCTTTATCCATGACGGTCACCACCAGACGGCCACGATCACGATTGCAAACCGTGCCGACATGCTGGCTGCGCTGAACAATGGTCAGGCACCCACCGGCAACTTTAACGGACAGCAGCAGAATGGAACGGTAAAGCTGGGGTTGTCTGTCAGCAACGTGCCACCGGAGATGGCATCGCAGGCGAACATCACCGGTGGAGTGCTGATCCAGGGGATTCGTCCAGGCTCGTTCGCGGACAGTTTGCAGGGCTTGGCGCCTGGCGATGTGATTCTGCAGATGAATCGCCAGCCGGTTACAAG
>JBOGLY010000286.1:0-5071 GCA_050746425.1 Acidobacteriaceae bacterium | reverse complement strand
ACATTGGCTTCTATGGCGGCATCGACTACGGCTACGGCTATTTCGGTAACGGCTATGAAGGCGGCTACTGGAACCACAACCACTTTTATTACAACCGCTCCGTCACCCGCGTAGGCGGCAACATCCACAACGTCTATTCGCGCAACGTGAATTACAACAACCACAATCGAGTGAGTTACAACGGCGGTCGCGGCGGTCTGAATGCTCGTCCGAACGCTTCCCAGCAGAGAGCGGCCCAGTCGCGACGCTTTGGAGCATTGCCGGTACAACGGCAACTGGTGCAGCAGTCGCGTAGCAATCGATCTCAATTCGCCAAACAAAACCATGGCAAGCCTGCCCAGGTCGCCGTCAGCCGCCCAGTCAATGGCGGTCGCAAAGCTCCCGCTGCCCGCGCCACGGACTTCCATCCAACTGCGCGAACAGGAAACGCGGCGCGCCCAGGCAACGCAGCCCGACCCTCAAACAGCGCACGACCGAACGCTGCGCGTCCGGAAACCGGTGCTCGCCCTGAGAACCATGCCCGTCAAGGAAATGTAAACAGGGCGCAACCGAACGCCGCCCGTCCTGAATCGGCCAATCACTCTCGCCAGCAACCAAGAGCAACCGAGCAAGCGAGACCAGCTCACCAGACCCGGCCTGAAACGCGTACCGCGCCTCAGCATCAGGAAGCTCGACCTGCGCCGCAGCGACAGGAATCCCGCCCCGCGTTTGAGCGTCAGCCAGCCCACGCTCAGCCGCAGGCTCGCACTGAGTCGCGGCCAGCGCCTCGTGCTGAATCGCGTCCAGCACCCCGTGCCGAATCGCGCCCTGCTCCGCGGAGAGAAGCACGCCCGGCGCCTGAGCATCGCGAGTCCAGACCTGAACCCCAGCGCAAAGAGGAGGCGCCCCACTAGTTGCGACCCTGTGGCACGTTCAAGCCTTAATTTTTGTTTAGTTCGTCCTGAACGGAGCGAAGTGGAGTGAAGGATCTTGCGGTTTTTGGGCAACCGCGAGGTCCCTTGCCTGTGACTCAGAATGACGCGTTTACTCTATGGCATTTGGAGAAATGCCATAACATTCCACTGCATGTGAAGAGGTCTTAAAACAAATCCGGGACAGTGTTGAAGGCAATCCGCGTCGGCGCGGTGGTGCGCGCCAGATGCATGCTGGCGAAATAGAGCGTCTCGGTTCCATACTTCTTATTCAGTTGATCCATAGCTGCGGCCAGCTGATCGCGGCCGGCTTCGCGATCGAGCGTGCTGAACAGGCTGAGCGTATGCAGCGCGTCCGGCACCAGATCGATCAGAGTCACGCCAACTAGAAATGGTTTCTCGTACATCGCTCCTTTCGGCCGCATCGCCCACAGTTTTCGCAGCCCTTCAATCAAAGTTTGCGAGTCCTGGCACTCCACCAACCGCAGCTGCTCGTTCCACGTCCGTTGCGGAATGCCGGAGCCGTGCTTTCCCGTCGCCGCGTTTTTGGGCACAGTGAATCGCAGTTGCAGCGAAATTCCCGCAGCCCACAGTTTCTGCATCCGCAGGCGCATCGCGGCTTTGTGCAGCAATTTATGCGCGGTCGCGTAGGTGCCTTCCAGTGTGCGCAGCTCCGGCCCCAGAACGTGCTCATGGCCGATGGATTTCGCGTGCTCCAGGTCGGCATCGTGAAAGTCCTCTCCGCGCAGCCAATGCCACAGCCGCTCGCCCTGCACCCCGCCCCAGGCCACGCCGAGTTGTTCCGCGGTCAACGCCAGCAGATCTGTCATGGTTTTCACACCGTGGGAATTCAGCCGCCGCTCCATGCGGCTGCCAACCCCGACCAGGTCGCGCAGCCCAAGGCGCAACAGCACATCCGGCAACATGTCATGGGTCAGCGCAATCAGGCCATCCGGCTTTTCCATGTCCGATGCGATCTTCGCCAGGTACCGGTTCGGCGCTACCCCAATCGAGCAACAGAGCGTGCTCCCCACCTGCTCGCGGATCGCCGCTTTGATCCTTCGCGCCAGGTCCATTGCAGCCAGCAGCGGCTGCTCGCGCCCCATCAACTCGCAGGCCATCTCGTCGATCGAGCGCACCGAGGAAACCGGCACGCAGCTTTCGACCGCTTCGACTACGCGACGGTGATAATCCACATATAATTCATGCCGACCCTCCACGAGCACCAGCTCCGGGCACATCCGTTTGGCTTCGCCAACCTGTGTCCCGGTCCTGACGCCGAATGCCTTCGCCTCATAACTGGCCGCGATGCAGCAGGTGGTGTCCGCCATCAACGGCACTACGGCAACTGGCCGGTTTCGCAGCTCACGCCGGGTTTCCTGCTCGACCGAAGCGAAATAGGAGTTTAGATCGAGGAACAACCAGCGCACGCGTGGCATACAGCGTTTCTCCTATGCTGGGGGAGCGGGGTGGCACTTCTTCCCTGCTGGTCTTGCCGACGTGTTTCGCCAGGAGCGGTTTTGTCGTCCTGAGCCGAAGGCGAAGGATCTCGTGTTTTGCCGGAAAACCGCAAGGTCCTTCGCCTCATTCCATTCCGCTCAGGAAAACCGCATTTAATATGGTGCAGGATGTCAACAGAGCCCGGAAAGTTCTATTGCAGTTTCGGGAATACTGTAGTCCAAAATATAACTGTCATCCCGAGCGAAGTCATTGCGAAGCCGGGGTCCCCGGCGACAGGTCTTTGTCGCTGGGGTGGGAAGCAATGACGTAGTCGAGGGACCCGCTCTCCTCCTGGGCTATACCAATTCCGAATTTGCCTTAGTCGCCGGGATGCGCGATCCGATTTTCTCGATTGATGGCGGGGCCATGGATTCGCCAATCCTTTGCCCTCAATTGTGTACCCTGAATGGCTCTCAGGGCAATAGTTCTATAAGGAATATCTGAGGGCCAAACCGCCCTACGGTTGCCGCTGCTCCAACAATGCCAGCGCTGCTTTGACCTTGGTCAACTCCGGTCCATATTCTTTCGAGTTTTTCGGCGCGTTTGCAATGAAGGCGCGAAAAGCATTTATGGCGCACGGGAAATCGTGGGCCTGCGCGCAAATCGTTCCCAGATTCAGCTGCGCCTCAATGTACGCCGGATCTAGCCGCACCGCGCGCTCGAAATTCCGCCGCGCGCCGGCAACATCGTTCCGCTTGTCGGCAAGGATTCCCAGACCGTTGTAAGCGGGCGCATACGGCTGGATCGTCAGCACCCAACGAAACGTCCGCTCCGCATCGACCAACCGGCCGCTCTGAAGATATGCGGTCGCCAGATCGTTTTGACCTTCGACATCGAGGGGATTGAGTTGCGCCGCGCGCTGATAATAGGAAATCGCTTCTTGTACATTGCCCTGCCGCAGGTACAAGCCGGCGAGCCCCGAAAGCATCTCCCCTTCGTGAAGATGGTAATGCAAGGCGTCCAGACATGCCTGGATCGCCTGCGGATATTGGCCGCTGTGTTCGTACGCTTCAATCAGCCAGCTATATAAGGTGGGATTTGCGGGATCGGCTTTCAGCGCCTGCCGCAACAACTTAATCTGCCGCGCGTCGGAGATCCCTTTTGTGTCCGATATCGTTTGCAGCGTTTTCAGGGTCGCCAAATGGTCCTTGGGATCGTCCCCTTTCCCGTTTAGCTCAACCTTACGCGCGGAGAAGTCGGCCACATATCCCAGGGACTGGAGCTGCTCCATCGTTGGCCGATCCAGTTGCTTCATCGTCACGGTTTCCCTGCCAGAGACGCCGATGCCGCTCAATTGCCTCAATTCGGCATCCAGCTCTCGGTACTCCTTTGGTCGCGTGTCGATCACGTTGTTCAACTCGTCGGGGTCCCGATCCAGGTTGTACAGTTCCGGTCTTGGCGCCCGAATGTACATCCAGTGGGCCGTGTGGATACCCCTGAGTTCCGTCCACCCCATGTCGATTTTCGGTATCAGTGTTTCTTCATAGGAGTAGGTGGAGGGAACGCTTTTCCCATAAAACGCAGGGACCATACTGGTTCCTTGAATCGCCGGAGACGCTTTTGCGCCCAGCAAATCCAGAATGGTGGGCAGCAAATCGATTTCCCGCGCTTGCTGCCGCACCCGTACACCAGCCGGAATGCCCGGACCGGACATCATCCACGCGATGTGCAAAGTCGAGTCGTAGAGGAAAATTCCATGCTCATATTCCCCATGCTGGCCGAGGCTCTCGCCATGGTCGGACAACAGCACGATCATGGTCTTGCCGGCCGGCGACTTGCGCCGTATCGCCGCCAAAAGCCGTCCGACTTGCTGGTCCTCGAATGCAATCTCCGCGTCGTATGGGTCGCCCGGATACTGGCGGCTAAACTCGACGTGTGGGCGATAAGGCAGATGGGCATCGTAAAGATGAACCCACAGGAAAAACGGCTGGCTTTTTTGCACCCGCAGCCATTCGATTGCGTGATCGACCGCAACGTTCCCTGGCCGCGTCGCCTCATGCTGGCCATTGCCGGCCGGCGGCATTTGGTCGTCATAAGTAGAAAAGCCCTGGCCGAGACCAAAATGCTTTCCCAAAATACTGGTGCTGACGAACGCCGCCGTGTCCCAGCCTTGCCTCCGCAGTATTGTCGCCAGCGTTACTGAAGAAGGTTGCAGCGCGAATCCGTTGTCTCGAACGCGATGCACGTTGGGGTTCGTGCCGGTGAACATGCTTGCGTGGGATGGTGCGGTCACCGGAGCCTGCGTCAACGCTTTTACAAACAGCACCCCATGCGCGGCAATCGCATCGATGGCTGGCGTTTTGATCTTCTTGTATCCGTAACAATTCAAATGATCTGCTCGCACCGTATCGAGCGTAATCAACACCACATTGAGGGGCTTCACAGGGTTCGCGGCGGATTGCCGAGGGGTGGACTTACAGGAGACGAGAGCGGTCAATGCCGACGTCATAGCGACAATCAGAGCCACTCGCTGAAAGCCAGGGTGCATCCGAGACCGCTCCTAACCGGTCTGGGGAGTCGTAAATTCGTTACAGAATAGTGCGCTATCGTTATGTAAATTGCTGAAACCGCAGGTCTCTCCAGCAGCTTCGCTTCGGTCGAGATGACAAATTTATGCAACGACCTTCTAGCTCACCGGCGACTGGGTTTGTAGCTATAAT
>JBOGLY010000285.1:0-5084 GCA_050746425.1 Acidobacteriaceae bacterium | reverse complement strand
GATATTCGGCGATATACCGCGCCTGGTAAGCCGGGCTGGCGATGTTCACTTGATCGTACGTATTTGCGGTCACGATATCGAGCTGGCCGTCATTATTGAAATCGCCCAGCGCCACCGCCCAGGGCTGCTTGGTTGCCGGGAATTCTCCAGCAGAGCGTTGATCGAAGGTGCCGAACGTGCCGTCACCCACACCGAGTGTAACCTCGACGTCATTGAAGTTTGGAGCTACGCCAACGATGTCGAGGATGCCGTCGCCATTAACATCGCCCGCGGCGATTGTGGCCGGGAAGTTGAGCGATGGGCTGGTCACGCCGGCGGCGAAAGCATTATCGCCGTTGCCTGCGAAGAAGGAGATGTTGTTGGCTGTGGTACTTCCAACCACGATGTCCAGATTGCCGTCCCGGTTGAAGTCTCCCACGACGAGCGACGCCGGATTTACGTTGGTGGTCAGGATAACGGGCGTGCCGAAGGTGCCGTTTCCATTGTTCGGGAACACCTCCGCTTGCGCGGCGCTGTAGCAGGTCACCGCAATGGAGGGAAAGCCGTTATGCTTGAAATCGCCAATTGCGACACCGTAAGGGTTCGCACAGGTCGCGAGCGTTGCCGGTTGAACGGTGAAGGTGCCGGTCTTCGATCCAAACAGAATCGTGACCGTATTGGCGCCGTAGTTGGTGACGGCAAGGTCGGGATAACCATCGCCGTTCACATCGCCAATAGCCACCTGATACGGCTGCTTGCCAACGGTGTAATTGACGGCTGCCGCGAAGGTGCCATTGCCGCTCTTGCCATTGTTCAGCAGCACGCTGACCGTCCCGTTCGCTCCGTTCACTGTAGTGTTCGCAGTGACGATATCGGGATAACCGTCGCCGTTCAGGTCCCCGGAAGCGACCCAGTAGGGTTGCTGACCGACGGGGTACACCGCCGCTCCGTTAAAATTGCTTGCGCCGCTGCCATTGTTCAGCAGCACTCGGACCGCATTGTCTTCCAAATAGGAGACAGCGATGTCGAGCTTGCCGTCCTTGTTGAAATCACCCACAGCGACCCCGTCCGCCATATTGCCATAGCCATTCAATAGCGCATGGGCCGCCGCGAAGCTGCGACCGTCCGGATACTGGGTTTGCAGGGTGTTATTCAGCAGCAAGGTGACCTGATTCGGCTTCTGTTCGGTCACCGCGAGGTCGGGCTTGCCATCTTGATTGAAGTCGGCGACAGCGGCCAGCGTGCCGGGAACAAACGTCTGACTGGCAACCGACGCGGCCTGCAATGTGCCATTGCCATTGCCCAGAAGTACATCCACCTCGCCCGTCGACGCAGTTGGCGAATCGAAGGCTACTACATCGGGCATGCCATCGCTGTTGACGTCGGTAACAGCAATCGCGATGGGGCTGGTGCCGGTTGCCTGTGCTGCCTGGACCGTCAAGGCGCCCGTGGCACTTCCTAGCAGAACGGTCGCGGTGTTGTTTCCGGAATTGACGGTCGCAACATCAAGGTTGCCATCGTTATTGAAATCCGCAGCGACGATGCCGCTGGGTTTTGTTCCCGCGCCCGTCGAGTAGCTGCCGAGCAGGGTGAAGGTTCCAGTGCCATCGCCCGTCAGGACATGCACGTTGTTGTTGGCGCTATCGGAGACTGCAAGATCGAGGTGACCGTCGTGATTGAAATCGCCGATCACAATACCGGTGAGAGTGCCGCTAAGTGTAACGTGACTGGCGGCGAAGGTTCCGTTCCCGGTTGTGTTCAGAAGAATCGAAACATTGCCGTTGCTGTCCGCGGCGGCAACATCAATGTTGCCATTGCCGACAAAGTCTCCGGCGACCAAAGAGACAGGCTTCCCGCTAAGTGCATAGGTAGTGGGGGTGCCAAAAGCGCCCGCGCCGTTATTCATCAATACAGAGATGATGGCGGTGCTGGTGCAAGCGACGATGATGTCGGGATATCCGTCATGATTAATGTCGGTAGCCAGCACAGCCGTCGGCCCGGTGCACGTCGCATAGGTGACCGCCGCCGCGAAACTGCCTGGGCCAGTCGCGAGGTAAACCATCATGTTGGAGCTGGCGCTGTTCGTGACCACCAGGCTCTGCAGGCCCGAACGTGTGAGATCTGCGGCGGCCACACCCTGTGGAGTCGTACCTGCGCTCAATGTCGACGAGGGAGATTCAAAGAACCCCTGCGCACGGGCGGAACCGGGAAGCGCCAGGATGCCGGCGAAGCTAGCCACGGCCAAGCTGAGAGTAGCAAAACGAGAAGAAACACCGCTGGCGGTGAGACCGGAGAATCGGGACATGATGTTGACCTCAAAAAACAAAACCGCGGATATACGTCACTTACTTGGGTGGAAGACTGGCCGGTTCCGCGTACTCGCCAGCGAGATTGAACCGCCCAGAATCAATCCGAAATCTTTCCCGACCTGTGCCGCGCGAGTGTCATCCTGACCGTTCTTCTTGCCCGATGCGCCAACGTAGCGCCTGGCAAACCTTATGGCTTGCCGCGCGTAAAGAGCGGAAATAGTGTGCAACTTCTTGCATAATCCAGCCAGCTTGAATCGAGCGAGTACAGCAATTCTGCGCAAAGAGTTTGTCGCCTCAGCTATAAAGCGCCTGTATGTGCTGGAAATGTCTGACTGAGTCTAACCCATTTCGGGAAACAAAACGATGAAAAAACTTCCGTCATCTGTACAAAATAGAGAGAATCAGATAAGGCACCAATATCTCTCTCACAGGAAACCAGCGCCCAAAAAAATGCGCATCGCCGATATGTATAGACCTACTGCATGATGAAGGGTTACTTCGAAGCAACACAACAGGAAGGAGTGGCGTCACATTTGCTGACCGAGGCGCGACGAGCTGGGACACCGGTGCGGCTCCGCGGGGGCCGCGCATAGCATATTCCCTATAGGTGCCGGGCGGAACGATGATCATTGCCGACTTCTCCGTTAAGAAAAGCTGCACGGAAAAGATCTCAAAACAATGAAGTAATAGTGAAAATGCTCTATTCGGGCAAGCCGGTCTGGTGCACGAGTGTCCCGGCAGCATCCTTCGGAGCGACGATGGGTTCGGCGGTCAATGGCCACTCGATTGCTAGGGAGGGGTCGTTCCACAGGATCGTGCGCTCGGAGACGGGGCAATAGAAATCGGTCGTCTTGTAAAGCACGTCGGCGGATTCGGACAAAACCAGAAACCCGTGAGCGAATCCAGGAGGAATCCAAAGCATTTCCGGGGTTTCCGCGCTTAGCTCGACCCCGATCCATCTGCCGAAATGGGAAGAAGACCGGCGAATATCAACGGCGACGTCGAAAATTCTTCCGGCAACAGCGCGTACCAGCTTGCCCTGCGGCTGGTGCAACTGAAAATGCAGCCCGCGCAGGACGTGCCGACGGGAGCGAGATTGATTGTCCTGCACAAAGAGTGAAGGCAGGCCGGCTTGCCGAAATGCGGCTTCGTTCCAGACTTCGGCAAACCAGCCGCGTTCGTCGGAATGGATTTTAGGACGGAGGCGCACTACGCCGGGCAATTCAGTGGCAATAACTTCCATGGAAGAAGTTTACCGTCATTTTTCAGAAGCATCCGGCGCAACTGCGTCGCGCAGATGCCGTTCCGGTCCCATTCAAGCCGTTGTCGCAAGCGGACCGCTTTAGACGCGCTTGCGAGGACCATTTTCCTGTTTTGGAAACTCCTGATCGGCAGTCGGAAAAATCGGTTGCGGCAATCTGGCTACCTCGTACTTCGCAATGTTCAAGGGAGCGATCGTTTCTGGCAATTCCGGCGGTTTCTTTTGCGCATGTTGGAAGCGGAAGGCAGCCGTCAAATCGCCGAATGTGCGTCTGCGCCATGGGCTGATATTCGTCTCTCGCACGCCGGTGAATCGCTCCAGAAATTGAAGCACGGAGGTGTGATCGAATTCCTGACTGCATACCCAGCCTCCTGTGGTCCACGGCGAAATCATGATGCAGGGCACGCGAAAACCGGCCCCGATCGGGAGGCCTTCGACAAACTCCCGAGGTGTGCCAGGCGGCGGAACGGGTGGCGGAACGTGATCGAAAATCCCGTCATTCTCGTCATAATTCAAGATGAAGACGGTCTTTGCCCAGACTGCGGAATTCGCCGCAACAGCGTCGATCTTGCTGGCAACGAAAGCCGCGCCGTCGGCAGGCAGATAGTCCGGATGTTCGGACTGGAAGCTGGTCGGAACGATCCAGGAGACAGCGGGCAGCCGGTCGTTGATCGCATCGTACTCAAACTGGCCGGCTGGGCCGCGCACCATGCCTTTAGAATATAGCGGCGAACTTTTTGTCGCATCTTTGAATACTCGAAAATACTCCAGCATATTGCAGCCGTAATTGTCTTTTTCCTGATAGACCTTCCAGGAAATACCGGCTTCTTCCAGCCGTTCTGGATAGGTTTTCCACGTGAAGCCATCATGCGGCGCGGAATTGTTGAGCAACGGTCCGCCATGCAGCCCGTCGGGATCGATCGTTCCGGTCATCAAATGCATCCGATTCGGGTGCGTTGGTCCCATGACGGAGCAGTGGTACGCATCGCACAAAGTGAAAGTCTCGGCCAGCGCGAAATGGAATGGAATGTCCTCGCGATCGTAAAAGCCCATGACATACGGACCATGCGCGCCGTCTGCTTTGCGATGCGCAGGCAACCAGCGATCCATCCGCCCGCCATTCCAGGCTGCATGTTGCACCGTCCAGGCGTGGCTGGTTGAAGGGATTTTCTGGGCGCTGGTCGCGCGAGTGTCCAAATGAAACGGCAACAGATACCCAAGCGGATTCACTGAGTCCGGCTGATAAAAAACAGACCGACCGGTGGAGAGAGTCAAAGCTTTAGGATCGTCGAACCCGCGCACTCCAGAAAGCGTACCGAAATAGTGGTCGAAAGAGCGGTTTTCCTGCATCAGAACAACCACGTGACGAACATCGCGGATGGAGCCGCGTCGCCCGAAAAACCAACCCTCCGCCAGCGCACGCTGTACATTTGGAGGCATCAGCGTTTCAGCGGCAGCCGCTGCTGCAATTCCGGCGGCATTTCGAAGCAAACGGCGGCGTGTGAAGCGCTTTGCGGCAGAGTTCGTATCCAGGG
>JBOGLY010000284.1:0-5088 GCA_050746425.1 Acidobacteriaceae bacterium | reverse complement strand
ATGTACAAGTGCCACCTATCCGACGCAAGAGCCCGAAGGAGAGATTTCGATTCCAGTGCACGATGAGCCTAGAGGATGTAAGAGGCAAACTGAGGATGGATGATCAGCGTGCTTGGAACAGACGAAGATGAGTTTATTGGAGATCGAGGCGTTTCTTGCGTGGAGCGGCTGCTCTCTGCCAGCATGTGCGTATCCGCTGATGAAGCGGCGATCCAACGGGCTTTTACGGGCTTATATCGCTGCATGACCAAGCCGGGCGCAGTGCGGCATGCGGTTGGGCGGCGGCTATGTTCGTCTCGGTCGGATGGCGCTGAAGCCCTAGCGCCGGTAGCATTACAAATTAACGCCCTCGTGGCCGGGGGGGGTTCATACGGCGATTCTTGGAGATTTTAGAATGCCATTAACAGACAACGCCGTTCTCGTGAAGCCGCCTTATTGTCCGGAGCACTATTCCACCGCGTTAACCGTGTCAACGGCCTCCTGTAGCCGATGCACTTCATCAAGAACACCCATGAAGCGGAGGCCGAAAAGTGTCAGCCGGTACTCTACTTCGATTGGAGGCTTCTCCCCGAAGACAGTGCGCTGGACTATACCGAAGCGTGCCATTTTGCGCAGCCGTTCATTCATCACCTTCGCGGATAACCCTGGACAAGCCCGAAGAAACGCACTGGGGCGGCTGTGACCCTCGGCACATAGTTGGAGCAGTCGAACCGACCATTTGCACCCGACGATACTCTCGACCATCGAGGCAACAGGGATGGAGCCGCCATCGCTGGATTCGTGTTGCGCGCGAACCGAGGAGTTGTCCTGAACCATTCTGTAGCTATCTTACTTAAAAGTACCTTCTTGGCACGAATTCGAATGCCGCGTAAATTGGCAATCATAGAAATAAGGAAAGCAAAGGGAGATGGCCAATGAACGAACCAGCGAGCATTCCCGGGTACACCTATGGTAGCAGCGCGGTTGCACGCGCCCCGCTGACGCTCGGCGACTTCGATCTGATGAAGAAGAGCGTGCTATTTGGCGAGGAGGACGTCAAGTACTTGCGTCTGTCGCATGACGTGCTGAGGGATCAAGTTGAGGCCATCCTCGATGTCTGGTATGGGTTCGTCGGTTCGAGTCCACACCTTCTGGCATCGTTCAGCGCAAAAAACGACGGCGAGCCGCTCGGTGACTACCTGGCCGCAGTCCGCAAGCGATTCGTCCGGTGGATACTCGACACCGCCCACGCCGAGTACGACCAGAAGTGGCTCGACTACCAATACGAGATAGGGTTACGCCACCATCGCGCAAAGAAGAACTCTACCGACGGCGCGGCCTCTACTGAGGTCGTGCCCTTCCGCAACCTGTTCTTGCTGGTATTCCCTGTCACGCTCACTCTCAAACCGTTCCTCGCGAAGAAGGGGAACTCCGCCGAGGAGGTTGAGAAAATGCACGCCGCTTGGGTCAAGTCGTGTCTCTTGCAGGTGACGTTGTGGTGCCACCCGTATGTGAAGGACGGCGACTTCTGAGCAGACGACGCTTCCCGCTTTTTTCAACGCCCGTCTGTGTTGCTCCCACAGCCTTGTTGTTGAATCTCGCGAAGAGATCGCCGGTGAGTCGCGAATGTGACCCACCAGAAGTGGAGGACTTTACGGTATTGGCAGTTTGTCAGTTCTGCGGGCCAGCCCTTCTCAGTCATTTCGTGCGAAGTGACGTAACGGACGCGGTATACCTGTCTCCCCTGAGAAGAGAAATGCTGTATTCAACAGGTGTCTGATCGACGTCGTAGGTAGTTTCCTTCACCAGGAGCAGCGCGCTGCCAACGACTGTTTGCAGGATATGGGCTTCCTCCGGCCCTGCGATCACGGCTCCGATCACCTCATCGGCCCACTGTAGCGGGTGTTTGTAGACATTTTCCATGATGTCGTATAATGACCGCCGCGCCAGATCGAGTTTCTCGATTCCGGCAAAGATCACGGACGGAAGATAGCTGGTGACCACCGCGACTGGTTGATTATCGACTAGTCGCAGCCGCTTCAGGTGGTAGACCGGCTGGCCGTTGGAGAGGTGGAGCGCTTGGGCAACGTCTGGACTTGAATCCTGAAGTTCACTGGACAACAGACGGGCCGAGGGTACCAGCCCACGCCGCCGCATTTCTTCGCTGAAGCCTCGCAGTTGACGAAAATCCCAAGGGACGCAACCCGAACCGATCGCCGGGCGCTTTCCCTGCACAATAATCAATAAGCCTTCCGAGCGTAACTTCTGGAACGCCTGGCGAACGGGCATTTTGCTGATTCCCAACCTGCGGGAAAGCTCCCCCTCCGAATAGAAATGTTGACCGGCGATTAGCTTTTTAGAGCGAATCAACCCCCTGATCTGTTCGACAATTTGTTCATAATAAGGGACATAGCTGCTGCTACTTAAAGCGATCTCGAGATCGTCGGATTCCTGAACTCCCATGACGCTGGATGTCGGGCTGGAGGATATCAGGTTCATATACACAGTAGAGTTCACTATACGTGTTTCAATTTTGACTTTCAAAACAAAAAAAGCTTGACAAGCCATCAAGATATCATGTTAACCTGCAAACCTGTTAACAGTACATGGTATCTGAGTGCTCTGCTCCAGAAACATGCGGCGGGGAGGAAATAATCAATGATTTGTTCACAAAATAAACAGGTCGCATTCTGGCCCAGCATCCTTGCGGGAATTATTTTCAGCCTGCTCGTGGCTGTTCCTGGCTTGGCACAGGTGGAATCTGGACGCGTCGTTGGCAATGTGCAAGACCCGACCGGCGCGGTGATTCTCGGCGCGGCCGTTACAGTGAAAAACACAGTCACAGGCATCGAACAACATGTTCTGACAAATAACAATGGAGAATTTGTCGTTACTTACCTGCCGCCAGGAACCTATACCGTCGCAGTAGAACATGGGGGGTACAAGAGAGCGGAGCAAGCGCCGTTTCAACTCAATGTAAACCAAGTCGTGAGCGTCAAGATTACACTGGAAGTCGGCGCGGTCAGCCAAGTGGTCCGTGTTACGGGGGCTCCGCCGCTTCTCGAATCGCAGACTTCGTCGCTTGGGCAGGTGGTCGGAGGAAGAACGATTCGCGATCTGCCATTAAATGGCCGCAATTTTATACAGCTCACTTATCTGACGGCCGGAGTCAACGCTGGCCCGCAGGGAATCGTGCAACAGGGAAATATTCCGGAGAATGAACGTGGGAATGGCGCGGTCCAGGCAAACGGACTTCAGGCGACCAATAATAATTTTCTACTGGACGGATTTGATAATAACGAGCAACAGATTGGCATGGAACTTATCCAACCTTCTGTCGATGCCATACAGGAATTCAAAGTTCAGACGAATGGCTTTGGAGCGGACATAGGCAAGGGAGGGGCCGTCGTCAATCTCGCGATTAGGTCCGGGACAAATGAATTTCACGGCAGCGCTTTCGAATTCGTCCGCAATTCCGTGTTCGATAGCAGAAACTACTTCGACGACCCGACGCTTCCCGTGCCGCCCTACAGGCAGAACCAGTTCGGCGGCAGCCTCGGCGGCCCCATTCTCAAAAACAAGGCATTTTTCTTTATCGATTACCAGGGGACACGGATTGCGCAGTCACAAACGGATATATCGACAGTTCCGCCATTGTCGGAGCGGACTGGAAATTTCTCCGATTTGCTCACCGGGCAAACCGATCCCGCGACCGGCTATGACACCGGGCAGATCTTCGATCCGTTCTCCTATGACCCATCCACCGGGACACGCCAGCCGTTTCCCGGGAACATCATCCCCAAGTACCGGCTCGATCCAGCAGCTTTGAATGTGATTAACATTTTTCCCGCTCCCAATAAGCCTGGGGCGGCCAACAACTATCTTCTTAATCCTACGGCGAGCAACAACCAAGACCAATTCGATATCAAGGTAGACGGTGTCCTCGGCGCAAAAGACAACATATCGGCTCTTTTCAGTTACGGAAATGTAAATGCCCATGCACCCGACCCGCTGCCGGGACTGGCCGGAGGAGGCGTTTTTTCCGGCAATATAGCGAATCTGGCCCGCTTCGGAGGAATCAGCGACGTCCACACGTTCTCCGCCGACAAGATCAACGAGTTCAAACTCGGCTATGGCCGTTATGTGGTGTCGGCAATTCAGAACTTTGCCGGTCAGGCGATTGCAACTCAGCTTGGAATTCCAGGAATCAATGTGGGGAACCTGCAGGACACCGGTGGTCTCCCGAATATTTCAATTTCAAACCTGAGTCCGCTTGGGAACCAGGATTACTTTCCAGAGTTCTTGCGGGAAAACAATTATCAGCTGATAGATTCATTCTCGTACCTGTACGGAAAACATTCCATCAAGGCGGGAATAGACATTCGCCGGAGGAAGAATGGCTTCTATCAAGTGCAAAATGCCCGCGGCGATCTATTCTTCGATCAGCAATTTACGGATAACCTAAGCGACGGTGTAGGGGGCAGTCCAGTGGCCAGCTTCCTGTTGGGATATCCTATTTCCGCATTTCGCGATGGGCTGAAATCGACCTTCGGCCAGAGTTGGTGGGAGGTCGGCGCATACATAATGGACGATTATCGTGCAACGCCCAAGCTGACTCTGAATCTTGGCCTTCGTTATGACATATACACGCCTTACATTGAAGACCATAATCGGATCGCCAATTTCAATTTCACAACCGGAGAATTTATCTCACCGCAAATGCCAGGCGTCAGCCGCTCCGGCAATGTACGTACCAATTTTCGCAATTTCGCACCGCGGATCGGCTTCGCCTACACGCCGGGTAGCGGGAGAACGACTCTCCGAGGCGCTTATGGAATTTTCTATGATTTACAGGCGGACCAGGGCGATACCGAACTTGCGTACAATCCGACAGGATTCTACTTCAGCCAAAGTATTACAAACCCTGCCACGACGCCGAGTCTTCGGCTCTCGACGGGATTCCCTCCCATCGTCTACCCTTCTTTGCAGAATCCTTTTGGAAGGGCGAGTGCCGCATTATTTAATAATGCAACTCCTTACATTCAGGAGTGGAATCTTAATATCGAGCAACAGCTAACCAAGGACATGGTCCTTCAGATCGCGTATGCC
>JBOGLY010000283.1:0-5096 GCA_050746425.1 Acidobacteriaceae bacterium | reverse complement strand
GGATCTGTCAGCCAATTTAGGAATTCAGGACCGACGCCAATTTCCTTTGGCCCTTGATGCCCGTCGCGAAAGATCATCTTGTGCAGTACGCCCAGCTTGCCTCCGCGGAGTTCCTGATATGCGGCGCTGTTGCTTGGGTACCATGTGGTCACGTAATTGACCAGCACTTGGATGTGATGTTCCCGCGCAGTTTTCCGAATCTCCAATGCATCATCGAGCGTCGTCGCCAGCGGTTTTTCGACCATGACGCTGATTCCATGAGCGGCGGCAATATCGATGACTCGCCGGTGATCGCTGATCGCCGTGTAGACCAACAGGGCCTGCGGATGCGTTCGCTGGATCATTGGAGCAATTTGCGTATAGAACAGCTTCGGATCGAGGTGAAATTGTTTTTGGCATTTGTCCGCCAACCCCGTGTCCGGCTCTTCAATGCCGACCAATTGAATTTCTGGATGACTTTTCAATTCCGGCAAAAAGCCCGCCACGTGCCCATGCACCAACCCGACCACCGCGACGCGGATGGGGGCGGTTGCGTTCGGCGCGTCCTGCGCTGCTGCGAAATTCACGACAGAAAAAGATAACAGCAGGCAAAGTATTTTTGCAGTTGCACCCCTGCATAGCGAAAATGAATTCATGGCGGAGCCCTCCAGTTCTGGCAAGGCCATTCTATGCTGGCGCGCGCGTCGGGCGCCTCATATGCGCCGCGTCCTTTGCGGATCATTGTGGGAATTAAAGACCCATGTTAGCTCCGCAACCATGGGCACCCGCAGTCCTTTAACCCCGGTCATACGATAGAAGGCGATCGCGCTTTATTTCAGCTTGGATTCCAGTTCCGTCCACCGCAGATAGAGAGCGTCGACGCGGGACTCGGCTTCGGCAACGGCATCCATGGCCTTTTCCAATCGGGCGGCATCGGTGGCAATTGCAGGGTCTTCCATTGCATCGCGATACAACTCAAGCTGTTGTTCGGCATCGGCAATTTCCTGTTCGACCGTTGAATATTCGCGCGCTTCCATGTAAGAAAGTTTTTTCTTGATCTGGCTGGACGGCGTTTTCGACGTGTGCATGGCGGAGTTTGGAGCGACTTCATTTGAGCGCGGAGACAATTCGGAATTCTTCTTCTGGCCCCGCTCGTTCTTCCATGCGTTCCATTGTGAATAGTCGGCAAATCTCTCCGCCCCGCCCCGGCCGTCAAGGCCTAATACTGTCGTCGAAACTCGATCGAGCATAAACCGATCGTGTGTTACCAGCACCAGCGCGCCGCGAAATTCCAGCAAGCTCTCTTCCAGAATTTCAAGCGTCGGTATATCCAGGTCGTTGGTAGGCTCATCAAGCAGCAGCAAGTCGGCGGGTTGCAACATCAGCTTGGCGATCAGCACGCGCGCCCGCTCGCCTCCGGAAAGTCGCTCGACGGGCTGGTTCAGTTGCTCGCTGGAAAATAAAAACCGTTCAGCCCAGGAAGCGACATGCTGAACGCGGTCCTGATAGACGACGGAGTCGCTGTCGGGAGCCAGCGCACGGCGCAGAGTCAGGTTGGTATCGAGATCGCGATTCTGGTCGAAGTACACAATCCGCAAATTCTGGGCGCGCTGTATTTCGCCGGAATCGGGTGTCAGTTCCGCCCGCAACAACCGCAGCAAAGTAGTTTTGCCGCTTCCGTTTGGGCCAACAAGTCCAAGCCGCATCCCGGCGGTCAGGATGAAGTCCAGCTTATCGAACAGGACCTGCTCGCCCATTTTGCAGGAGACGGATTGCAATTCAACCAGCCGCTTGGTTTTTCTTTCGGTGGAGGAAAAATCGATGTTCGCGGAGGATGTCTGGCTGCGCGACCGCATCTCCGCCAGGTTTCCAATCATCCTGTTGGCGCTGTCAATCCGCGCCTTCGATTTTGTAGTGCGGGCCTTCGGGCCTCGTCGCAGCCAATCGATTTCAATCCGCACACGATTGGCCAGCGCATCCTGACGCTTGCTCTGCGCCTGCAGATACCCATCCTTCTTTTCCAGAAATTCGCTGTAGTTTCCTGTCACGGTGAAGATGCCTTCCGCATACATGCGGTTCAACTCGACCATGGTGTGGGCAATGTTTTCCAGGAAATAACGATCGTGGCTGACCACGACATAAGCAAACTGAGAGTTCAGCAGCAGCTTTTCGAGCCATTCGATTCCGGCAAGGTCCAGGTGATTGGTCGGCTCATCGAGCAGCAGTACATCCGGCTGCTGGACCAGTGCTTCGGCGATGGCGAGTCGCTTGCGCCAGCCTCCCGACAACGTCGTCGCGCGCACCTCGAAGTCCTCGAAGCCAGCTCGTCCCAGAGTTTCCGCCAGCCGCGCTTCGCGCTCCGGCTGTGGCGCATGCATTCTATCGAGCGCCCGCTGCAACACCGAACGGGCCGTATCTTTCTGCGAAAATTCCGAATTCTGTGCAACATAGCCGACGCGTGAAAGCTTGCGACGCGAGACTTCGCCGGCGTCCGGCTCGATATTTCCCGCGAGGATTTCGAGTAGCGTCGATTTGCCGGAACCGTTCGGCCCGACTACGCCGATCCGATCGCCTTCGGAAACCGTGAAGGCGATGTCGTCGAACAGCGGAGTGGCTCCGTACGTCTTGCGAAGAGATTGTCCGTTGAGAATAGGAGGCAAGCGGAAGACACGTCTTTCATTTGGGGAATACGGTTGCGGGAGTCTGGTTCTCACCCCACTCAAGCCAGAAGAAAGCTTGAATGGGGCACCGGGCATGTTATCTGTGAGAAAAAAGCAGAAGCAGATTCCCTACGGGAATGACAGAAAGAGACGCAGAAGCAAAATCCGCGATGAGGCGAAATCAGCCTCATGAATCTAAGAATGCGACCGATTTTATTCCCGCCAACTCGAAGCGCTTGCGACAGCGAATGTTCTGGCAGGCGACCTGGTCTTCTCGCAGCACCATGTAAGACTGTGCCTTGGCGAAGCGGGCGCGATCCCGTTCGTCGGCGCGTGGAGGCAGGCTGTTCTTCTTGCGCCGGACCAGCCAGTTCAACTGATACTCGGCGACCTGACGACAGTGTGGGCACGTCAACGTGTGGGGACGCTGTTCCGGCTTCTCATTGTAAAAATCCTTTTCTTCCATCGCGTATCCTCCCGGCTCTTCGTCCGACCCCCTCTAGCCCCGCTAGAATGGGCCACTCAAATCAATCCGGCCTAAATCATTTCCGCCAATGGAAACGAGCGATGGGCGCGAGATGGTTCCAGATAATTCTGCCGGTGCGTGGTGACCAGGAACTTCGTGAATCCAGTATTTTCGTTTGGCAGGTTGTACTTTTTCTGGAGGTCCACGCCGTCCATTTCCTTGCGAATTTTCTCGAACAACTGCGCTGACGGAGCAAAGCCGATAAAATGTACTCCAGGGCGCGGCGTGGTGCTCACCTTCCCAACCGCGTCGAATTCAAAAGGATTCTCCACCGTATCGAAGTCCTGCCGCAGGAACAGGACCGTACCCCTGGGCAGCTTGTCTCCGTAAACCGTCGTAGTGTCCTTGTCCAGTCGAGAAAGAAACTGCATCTGAGCGTTGTGCCCGATCAGGTGATGCGTTTTCGCGTCCTCCTCCAATTCTTCTTTGAAGGTAGTCGTTTCGGGCGCCTGGGATGGAGAAAGGACCTCCTCGCTCTCAGTGCGGCGCGGGTGGAACATCCGCTGCAGACGCGCCTTGTGGTTCAATCCGTACCAGCCTTCGAGATCGATCGCGATGTGCGACAGGTGCATCATGGTTCCATTCGCAAAATAGCTCTCCGGCGTCTGGTCCGTGTAGCCGGGGATGGTCTCAAAACTCGGCAGCGTGCCCTGGGCCAGCCCGTGAACATGGCTCGACGTGAAGCCCATAAACAACATCGCGCCGGGCGGAATTTTGTCGGCGCCGGGGATGCGCAGGCGAGTGGCGATAGCCCGCGGCATTCCGCGTCCGGCAAATCCTCGCCGGACCGAAGTCACGTTAAACAAGTCTCCAACGTAAATATTCTCTCCAGGAACGCCGTTCAGCAAGTGTTGTCCGGGTTGAAACAGCGCGCGCATGACGTCGTTGATGTGGTCGTTGTAGTCGCTTTTGAAGTGAAACGAAATGTCGTTGTCTTCCAGCACCAGGTCCGCCGGATCCTTCGGATACTTGATGGATTCAATCAGCGCCCACTCTCCCGGCTTGCCATTTTCGATGGCTCGCGGCATCAGTTTCTCCGTGACTTTCGCAGGAATGAATTCCTTGAAATAGGGAAGTGCGTACGCCACTTGCGTCAGGATTCCGCCGGGGTTCAACGGATAAATGCTCTCTATTTCTGCAAGCGCCGCGGCCAACCGCGATTGCGCGCGCTGCAATGCCTGCTTGTTACCTTTCGGCAAGGTCAGCTTCGCCGTCACTACCGAATGCCATAAAGGCACACAGGCGACCGGGACATCAACATGGTTCTCAACATTGACGCCCGGCAGTTCATATTGCGTTTTGGGTGGCTCAGCCCAGGACCTCTTCGCATAGTTGACGACTCCTGCCCAATCGAATTTCGTTGCGGTAGCCATTGCAATGTCCCTCCCCCTTGTGCGCGGATCAACTTCTCAGATACCCATTTTCCCACATTGCCGGGCATCCTGGCAGCGACGGCGATTCGCGAAGTTTTACCGCGGGCGGAAGCCCATAGTGTGCGATATTTTCTTGAGGAGAACACCTATGCCTTTCGCCTTCGATCCAAGCATGGTCACTACGGCACTGGAATTGCCTGGGTTCCGCATCGTGCGGAACTTCGGGGTGGTGCGCGGCGTTGTGGTGCGTTCGCGCTCAATTTTCGGGACCATCGGCGCCGGTCTGCAAACGCTGGCCGGCGGCAATATTTCCATCTATTCGCAAATGTGCGAGAAGACCCGCGAAGACGCGTTCGAATTGATGATGCAGCATGCCGCGCAGCACGGCGCCAACGCGATCGTCTGCGCGCGTTATGACGCGAACGATATTCAGAATGGAGTGACGGAGGTGCTGGCGTATGGCACCGCTGGAACGGTCGAGAGGATTGCGTGACGGGCGCGCGCCGCTTGCAAGGTCTGAATTAAAAAAGGGCGAGTCATAAGCTCGCCCTTCTATCC
>JBOGLY010000282.1:0-5104 GCA_050746425.1 Acidobacteriaceae bacterium | reverse complement strand
ATATAGAAATGTGCCAGTGGAAACAACAATACCTAACAACTCTGTCGGTGACCGCCCATACCTGAGAGACTAAGTCCAGCGATTACGTGGTTTGTTTTCAACATAATAGCCATACCGTTTACCGTGATATAAAGACTCGCCATTGACCCGGCGCAATTGTCCTATTGAGTTTGGCCCGTGATTTGCAGCCTTTCTGGTCAAGATGAGGCATCCCAATCAGCAGTCCTCTTTCAGATTCGTAACCCGCACTCCGTGTCGCTCTTGAACAGAGTGGCTCCCATCCTGTAAGCTCCAGCCAACTATTCTTCGCTAGCCTCGATGCAAGGCCCGCCAACGCGGGCCTTTCGCGTTTCTTGCAATGCGCCGTTGGCGAACTCCCGGCATAAGATTTAGATGTGGCAAAGACAAGAGAAACTGGGCCTGAGATCCTGCGTGTCCCCGATTGGCAGCGGTTTGGCTGGCTGGTGCACGGCTTCAGTACGCGAAACGGCGGGGTTTCCACGGCATACGCGTCTGCCAGACGAGAGCTTCCCGGCGAGCTGAACCTGGGGTTTACGCCCACTGACCCGCGCGAGAACGTGCAGCGCAACCGCGAGATGTTTATGCGGGCGCTCATCGGAGCCGGCGAGCGCAAAAGCCGAAACGAATCCGAAACGATGCAATTATGCCTGCTGCGCCAGGTTCATTCCGGATTGGTGCATCGCGCGCCTTGTGAGAGAGATGAATCTCCATGGGGCGGGCTGCGGCGGGCTGGCCCGCAAAGGGACGCCCTGAAGGGTGACGGAATGATTGCGACCGAACGGGGCACGTTGCTGGGCATTCAGACGGCGGACTGCATTCCCGTTCTGGTTGCGGACGAGCGGCAGCGATTTGTGGCGGCGTTTCATGCTGGATGGCGGGGGACTTTGGCGCGCATTGTGGAGCGTGGCGTGGGCCGGATGCGAGCGGAGTTTGGCAGTCGTCCCGGCGACTTGACCGCTGCAATCGGGCCGGGAATTGGCCGCTGTTGCTATTCGGTCGGCGAAGAAGTGCGGATGGAATTCGAATCTCAATTTGGTTATGCGGATGCGCTGTTTCAGGAAGTGTTCGACCTGGACCCGATCAAGCAGAAATATCCCATGCTGTTTTTGACCGCGCGCGCCCCCGGCCACAGCAATCTTGGGCCCAGCCTTCACCTCGATCTGGTGGAAGCCAACAGGCGCCAGTTGCTCGATGCGGGACTCGCGTCCGAGAAAATTCACTGCCTGAACCTTTGCACAGCCTGCAACACGAATCGATTTTTCTCCTACCGGGCCGAGCACGGATTTACCGGACGCATGCTTAGCGCCATCGGCGTTCGCCCCTGACCCACTGTCCGCGTGACCATTCCGTGGGTCGAGCAATCAAGAGCATTAACTCTGGCGGAACCTCCGCGGGAAAATGGGCGCTGCGGCGGCAAAATTTAGTGACAGTGCGAAACATAAGTGCTAATTCTGTGTCCATCCCAACGGCAATCAAAAAAAAGCAGCTTTGATCAGGAGATATTCCGATGCGATTTTTTTCTATGTCACTGGCTGTGGGCGCGGTTTTGATTTTCGGTGTCACCTGCAGCGCGCGGGCGCAGGATCAGCCCGCGGCGGGGTCTCCTCCGCCAGGTGCGTCGGCCCAGGCCCCGGCGCAAACGCAGCCGACACCGACACAGCAAACACCCGACCAGAATGCGGCACCGGCCGGGGATTACGCGTGGCCGCCGCCAATCGACAACGTGGGCCGGCCGAACCCGAAGCGGCGGGCGCGAATGCTGGCCAGAAAACTCGGCCTGACGTCCGTACAGGAAGCCCAGATTGAGCCGATTCTGATGGACCACCAGCAACGCATGCGGCGCGCGCGGACGGATCAGACCCTCACTCCGCAAGACCGCAAAGCCAGGGTTCGCGAGATCAACCATGACAGTGTGCGAAGGATCAACGCCCTCCTCACTCCCGAGCAGCGGCAGCAATACAGGCAATTGAGACAGGAACAACGCGCCAGAAGGATGGAACAGCGCGAACGCACGGAACAGCCGGAAGCTCAGCAACCCCAATGAGTTAAGAAAATACTGGCAAGACAGAAAGAGAGACTGCTATGATGAAGACCTACAAGTTACGGAACGCATTCATTGCGCTGGTTTTATGTGCAATTCCCACGGCAGCCTTCTCACAGATAGCAGTTGGAATCTCGGTGCGCGTGGCGCCTCCGGTGCTGCCGGTATATGTGCAGCCTCGTTGTCCGACTCCGGGATATTTATGGACGCCGGGTTACTGGGCCTATGGTCCGAATGGCTACTACTGGGTGCGCGGTGTGTGGGTTGCGCCTCCGCGGCCTGGGTTGTTATGGACGCCGGGCTACTGGGGCTTCGCGGGCGGAGTGTACGGCTGGCACCCGGGTTACTGGGGACTGCACGTAGGCTTTTACGGGGGAGTGAACTACGGCTTCGGCTACGGCGGAGTGGGTTTTGTCGGCGGCAGGTGGGCAGGCGGCGTGTTTCGTTACAACACAGCCGTTATGCGCGTCGACACCACGGTGATCCACAATACTTACGTTGATCGCAAAGTGATTTACAACCGCACAGTGATCAACAACCATGCCAGCTTCAACGGTCCAGGCGGAAGTATGGCGCGCCCCACGCCGATGGAACAGGCGGCAATGCGTGAACCGCACTTCCAGTTGACAGCGCAGCAGAGGGCGTTTCACAACCAGGCAATGAAAAACGCGCGGGATGGTTTTGGCCACGGCAACGAGGTCAATACCCGCCAAGGCAACCAGCAGCAGCGCATTTCTCAGGGGGTGCGGTCGGGGCAGTTGACTCCGGGCGAGACGCACAATCTGGAAAATCGCGAGTCGAGCATCAATCGTCAAACGCAGGCCGATCGCGCTGCGAACGACGGACGGCTGACGGGGCAGGAGCGCCAACAGATCAACCAGCGGCAGAACAACGTGAGCCGGTCGATCTACAACGACAAGCACAATGCCAACACCGATGCAGCCGCTGCAAGGCGCAACGGCCGCACGGCGCAGAGTGAACGGCGACAGGCGCAGCGCACAAAAAATAACGCCCGTCCGCGACGTTAACGCGCTGGGTAACAGCCTTTCGAACCCGCGCGATCAAAAAACGACGGCAATCGCATTCGCGGTTGCCGTCGTTTGCTTTTGTGGGATAGTACGCGATCTGATCGACGGGCCGCGTCTCACCAACACATGCTTTCATGATCAGAATCGGAATTTAAGTAATCACCTGCGCGGGCGAAGTCACAATCGCTGCATACCGCAAGGGCACACTGTGAGGAATTTGTCACATTGCCCGTGTCCAGCGACGGTGCGAACGTCCGTAACTCGACAGCCAACTCAAACCTGCGCATACTCTAGTGGAAGTTGAATGGTTCCAAGGTGACGAAAGTATCGTTAGGAGAGTTCGTGAGAGCCCGAGAGAGAGATCATGGAAAACCGGAATCAGAGTATCCTACAGGCGAACAGATCAAGGAGACACTGGAGGCATACCGCAAAGGCGGCGACGCCTTGATGGAACTCATACGGAAACGCCGAGCGGAAGTGGAAGCCGTGGAGTCCGACTGCGAAAGTGTCGATTGAAGGACTTGAGCGGTTTCGGCCAAGCAGAGGCGGTAATCGGTAGTGTCCTATTTTGGATTCTATGGCTGGCCGTGGTCGCGGCGTGCCTATGTTTCCAGGTTGTAAATGTCTGGGCCAGCACTAATGAGAAACCAACCCCCGCCGCTTCTGAAGCAGCGATAACAAAACCCGACTTGATGTTCTTTACCCGAAATACTGTCTACATACCTAGCTATTCCGTAAAACCAAACTACATATTCACCGCTAAGCACTTTTTTCCGCAAATCCACGTTATCAGCGTCGTAAACAAAGTCAGCCGCATAGCTTCCGACCCGGGTATCTTTACGAGGCAATACCCAGTCGCGTTGCTCGAAGATCCATGCGTTTTCTTCTATCTCGTCCCCAACGTAATTGGGCACTCTGGGAAGTTCTTTGCCCTTATCAAGAATTTCGCATCCAACGAATCCATATTTCATTCGCACTGGAGAGCGTCCGTAATTCATAACTTTCGCCTCAAATATGAGGTCGTTACTACAGGTATGGGAAACAAACAGGCGGCCCCGTTCCGCATTTATAAGTGCATTAGCGTTCAAGAGGGCAGCGTCAGCGGACTCCTGCGCGGCTTTGACGGTCTTCCATGCAAAGCAAATTGCAACAATTCCCACGATCACCAGTGCGACGTTGGGGAGATTATTCGCCGAAAACAATTCATAGAGGTAATCCTCCGTCTTATCCTTGGAAGCATTTTTCTCTGTGTCGGATGTTGGCTGCTTTCTACTCGCGTCCCTCGGATCGGGCGGGGACGCTTGAGGGCTCAACTGATGAACCTGTTGGGCATTATGGCTGTTGCTTTGGCGGCGGGCTGCTTTTTCCTGCCCGTGTACTGGCAAGGGAAATACCATCATAGCGAGAATTGCCCATCTCTTCAGCATAATTCCGTAATTGTACCCCAGAAATATCTTGACTCCCTCTAATTCGTGGGGTACAATAATTACATTGAGGCTTGGTTATGGCAAATACTCTCAGTACAGACAAGAAAATCGCAGTCATAGGCGCACCGGCGGAAGGCTCCAGTATTCGCTCGATTGAGCGCATTACTGGCGTCCATCGGGATACGATCATGCGGCTCGGCGTGAAGGTCGGACAGGGCTGCACTGCCTTAATGGACAAGGCAATGCGGAATCTGTCCTGCAATCGGCTGGAGATGGACGAAATCTGGGGTTTTGTCGGCAAGAAAGAGCGCAACGTGCGTCTGGAGGACAATCCCAATCTGGGCAGCGTTTGGACATTTTGCGCTATCGATGCCGAAACAAAGCTGGTACCAGCGTTCAAAGTTGGAAACCGTGATGCGGCTACGGCAAAGGCGTTTATGCAGGATGTAGCCTCTCGGATGAACAATCGACTCCAAATCTCGACGGACGGCCTACATGCCTACGTGGAAGCGATAGAGACGGCTTTCGGTGCAGATGTGGACTATGCCCAGATCATAAAAGTCTACGGCCACGAGGAAGCCTCCGAC